>CAKVCR010000516.1 GCA_934725835.1 uncultured Odoribacter sp. | reverse complement strand
GTGATACCATGCATCAAAGGCAACTGGCAGTTTGCCAATCTGCGTAAAGTCCTTCCAGAATTTCTGAGTCAGTCCCTGATAGAAGGTGTACAGGGATTTGAACGGCAGATTCATGGATTTTCCAGAGCGGATGCACTGTTTTCCGGTGTGGAATCCAGAACGTCATCTCCGGTTCGTATTGTCAGGGATGAACAGTTTCTGTCCAGTATTTTGGGTCTGTATCCATGCGGTGAGGGGGCAGGATATGCCGGTGGTATTACTTCTGCAGCGATGGATGGATTAAAAGTTGCGGAAGCTGTAATAAAAAAATATAGGAAAATTTAAGGAATCGAACCTATACATTTAATAGGGTTTATGATAATATATTTTTGATTATCATGCCGGGAAAGCAAAAATGATATGAATTATACCATAAAAGAATTGCCCGCAGACCAGCGTCCTTATGAGAAATGCAGTCGATATGGCTGTGAATCTCTGAGCAATGCGGAACTGCTGGCTGTCATTTTGCGCACAGGAACTGGTGGCAGTACTTCCATAGACCTGGCATGTGAAATATTGAAAAAGACCGGCAGTGATGAACTGTCCGGTCTCTATAAAATCAGTGTTCCTGAATTGTGTCAGATAAAGGGAATCGGAAAAGTAAAAGCCCTGCAGATCAAGTGTATTGCAGAACTTTCCAGAAGAATGGCCAAATCTGGGGTAATGAAAAAGCGTTCATTTAGCAGTGCTCTGGAAATTGCCGAATATTATATGGAAGATTTTCGTCATTCTGATCAGGAGCAGGTATTTGTGATGTCCTTTGACACCAGAGGACATCTGTTGGGAGATAAAATTATTACAAAAGGTACCGTGAATCAGTCATTGGTTACACCAAGAGAAGTCTATCTGGAAGCTATGCAGAACCGTGCAGCCTATATTATTCTGCTGCACAATCATCCCAGCGGCGATGCCGCACCGAGCCGGGATGATGAAGAGATTACCATTCGTATGGCAAATGCCGGGAGTATTCTTGGTATCCCGCTGATGGATCATATCATTTTGGGGAACCAATGTTATTACAGTTTCTGTGAACATCATGCATTTACGGAAGAAGGGCAGGAAAGCGGTACGTAAAATAGAGTACAAGGGGTAAAACATGGCATTTAATCATGCACTTGGCATAGATTTTGGTACGGATACCATCAAAATCTGTGATAAAAAAAATCGATTTACAGTTTGTGAAAAAAATATGATTGCGATTCGGGATGAAAAACGGGTCATTGCTATAGGTGATGCGGCATATGAGATGTTTGAAAAGACACCGGTGAATGTCAGAGCCGGATGTCCCATGGCACACGGTGTGATTGCCGAAGCAAGAAATGCAGAGATCGTATTATCGCATTTATTAAAAAAACACAAATCCATCCTGTCCGGACGTCCCGCTATTTTTATTGCCGTACCACGGGATATTTCAGCGGTAGAAAAAAGAGCGTATTATTCGGTATTGATTAATATCGTTTCTGAGAATAAGAT
>CAKVCR010000515.1 GCA_934725835.1 uncultured Odoribacter sp. | reverse complement strand
ATGTTGAATTTGTTGAAGAGGGTAATCTGATTACTACAGCAGAAGAGCTGGAGGTGGCGCTTGTCGTAACCAAAGGAGAAGCAGCATTGAAGACCCTGAATATGGAATTGGACGGAGTTGCTTTGGAATCCGTGGATATTTCAGGATATACGGAGAAAGGGAAAAATGCGGTGACTGTTAAAGTAAAGGGATTGACCGACATCAGGAAATACAACTTGAAGATTACTGCTGAAGATGAATGGGGTGTGAGTGAATCTGTTGAGAAGACCATTTTCAGAAAAGAGCCTGGAGTAACTTGGAAAGATGTGGCTGGTGTTCTGTGTGGTGAAGATGAATTACAAAAATTTATGTTTAAAATAAATGAAGGTAATTTTGATATGGAATATGTAGCTCCGGGAGAGGACAAGCTTTATCGTTTTTGTATAACTGCCGGTGTTGATATGCCTATCGATGTCTATTGCGATTTTACTTATGATGATAAGAATCGGGTAACCGAGATGAAAGTATCTTATTGGGCTTTAGATATGGAAGAGTATGAACCAATGGAACAGGGAGCAAGAACATACAGTTACAAATATGATGCTGAAGGTAAAGTGACTGAAGTGCTGATAGATGGAGATGCCGGCGACCCTTATGCCCATGATATCGAATACAAAGGTAATCGTATCGTTTCTTATATTGATTGGTACGGAAATACAGTGGAGATTCCCTATATTGAACACGAAGGTGAAACGGTAAGTTCTATGAAAGAACCTGAACCTAAACAGACTTATACATTCAGCAAAGAGGTAAATCCATTCTACATGCCTGAGTTGCCTCCTCTTGTATACGAAAACATAACCAGTATATTTGATCCTAACTTTAAAATGGAAAATATGGATATAATCAAATATATTCAAAAGTGGTCATTCAGCCGTCTGTTCTACAATAAATACTTGACAGAAACGGTTGTTGTAAATGGTAAGGTGGCGGACTCTTTCACAAATAGCGAAATCGGAGCTTCAGCACGTCCGGAGCGACGCGAACAGAAAATCACTTACACAGAAGATGGTGAAGAGGTTGTGACAACAATATTATATTATGAATGATACAGGAATCTTCCGGGATAATACATCCCGGAAGATATAAAACTCAGTTTTATGAGAAATATCCTTTGGATTATAGCTATATTGTTTTTCGGCTGTGCTCAGGAAAAGCCGACAAATGAGTGGGTGAATGCGTTTTGCAGCCACTTGGAGCGAGGATGGGCAGATGCGAAAGACGATGAAGCGAAAATGGCTTTTTTTAATGAAGCAATGAAAAAAGCTGCCGGAGAAGTTGATTTGTCATGTCTGACGGCAGAACAATTGGCAGTGTTGAATAGCGATGGGTTGGACTGGGGGTTAAGAGGTCAGATACAGCGCAGTTTGTATCCTGTCTTTTTACAGGTTTCTGATAGAAAAGATTTGTCGGGGGCGGAGGCTGCGTGGCATGCCTTAAAATATTTTCCGCAGCAGAATATATTTGTGATGTCTGAGGAAGAGAGGTCTATAGC
>CAKVCR010000514.1 GCA_934725835.1 uncultured Odoribacter sp. | reverse complement strand
GGGTAAAAAGAATTATTGGGATATTTATTATAATTTACCTCGAGAAACGCGTGGGTACGTGCCTGCTTTTATTGCAGCTAATTATGTATTTAACTATTATGAAGAGCATGGTATCCGGCCATTGCAGCAAAGTCTACCTCCTATGTGTGACAGTATCATGGTTGCAGATGGATTGCATTTTGAACAGATTGCTGCTAAATTGGATTTATCCGTTGAAGAGTTGCGGGATTTGAATCCTCAATATCGTGCCGATGTAATTCCTGGCGGATTTGGAAAGTCATATGCTTTAAGATTACCATATGAATACGTTGGAGGATTTATTGACAATCAAGATTCTATTTTTGCTTGCAACCGCTCGAAGTATTTTAATGATAATGACAGAACTGCAGATCCAAAAGACAGAATTAAAGTGCATGCACCGAATTTAGGACAAGAAGGTAAGGCCCGCTTGGTTTACACCGTGAAAGCCGGAGATGTTCCGGGGTCTATTGCTATGAAATTTAATGTACGTCTATCTGATTTGAAATATTGGAACAATCTGAATAAGCGAATGACTATACGTCAAGGACAAAAATTAGTGATTTATGTTCCGGAAAAGAAGTTGGCACAATATAAAGGAAAGGCAAATTATACGGGCAAAGTGACCAATACGGTCTCAGCTCCGAAGGCTGCAACCATTGATGGTGAGTATGTTGTTTATACGGTGAAAAACGGAGAGAATTTATGGAGTATAGCCAAGAAATATCCCGGTGTCTCCAATCGGGATATTATGAAATGGAACGGTATGTCGGAGGCTGATGTCCGGAAGATTAAGCCCGGGCAAAAGTTGAAAATAAAGATTTAAATCGTCACCGTATTTCTGGTAGGTCGATACCTTTGATTTTCCGGTAAAGATTCAGAGCGTAAGAGTCGGTCATCCCTGATACGTAATCTACAACAGTTTGCACCTTTGTGTACATGGAGTCTTCTTTGCTTACTTTGTATTGTTCTGGCATAATAGACAGTAGATTGCGAGCATAGTATGTCTCCGGTTTGAGGACGGCATCTGTGTATTCTTTTAGAATGGTGCCAAGAATTTTAAAGCCGGCAATTTGAATTTGAGTAACGATGCCGGTGTGGTAGATGCGTTCGTAGGCAAGTTTTGTGCAAGCATCATAAGCTATTTTGTTTGCACCTTTTACCTGTTTTATGAGAGTGCTGTCAAATTGACCATGCATAATTGCTTCATAGTTATTAATGAAGACATCAGTACATGCGTTGATTAGTTTGTTGATAATGCCTGCGCGTAAAAATGCAATCCGTTCATTTTTGTCTGTAACGGTTTTAAAAGTTTTGTTTATAACTTTCAAATCTTCTTTGTCAAGGCTTTTGTCATAGAAACTCTCTAAAATACTTACAGTTTCGTCATATGATAAAATTCGTAGTTTATGAGAGTCTTCTATATCCATGATTTGATAACAGATGTCATCTGCCGCTTCAACCAAATATACTAGCGGATGGCGGGCATATTGCAATGGATGATCGTTCAGTTGTTTAAGCC
>CAKVCR010000513.1 GCA_934725835.1 uncultured Odoribacter sp. | reverse complement strand
AATTCTATGATAAGGCGGCCGAACAGAAAATCTATGGAAAGCATTGGGTTCGAGCCGAGATTCAGCTGAGGAGTCAGCACGCAGATAATGCGTTGAGGCTTGGCTTACCGATAGATGAGCTTTTCGCCTCAGTCATGGGCAAATACCTTGCTTTCAAAGAGGAGAGCATAACAGATAGCAACCCTTCAAGATGGCCGTTGACACCTTTTTGGGAATCTATTATCTCTAAGGCGCAGCCAATCTGTCTGACAAGGCCGACAGAGCCCCGTGGCGACAAAACAGAGAAACGCATCGAAAATTTCAAAAATATTACGCGGAGGCTTGCTCAAGCAATCGGATGGGACCGTGTCTTTAGCCTTCTTCGAGAAACAGCCAATGCGGAATCCGCGATGCCCTATCATTGGGTGCGAGAGGATACAGGTCCTCAGTTTGTTTTCTTCGGGTGCAGTTCGTTTACCTCTGCAGAACTATGTAGGCTTGATGAGAACCCCAGCGCTTAGTTTTTCCCATGCACCCCTTTCAGAGCTCCATAGCGCCATGCCACGGAGGTGGGCTCAGGCACACGGGGAGGTCAACGTCCATCACGCCCCTGCCTGAGCCTTTCGTTAGCGCATTGCTGATCGCGGCACAGCTGCAGCGCTTCGAACGAGGACTGCCGTGCCAGCCAAAAGGTTCTCCGAAGGGATGTGAGCAGCGGACGCGCATGACCGAAACACGACCACAGCAAAACTGAGATACTTTACCCTTAAAGAGAACAGCCCCGCACCAACCAAAACACCCCTTGAATTTTCAGGGTAGTATTTAGGTTGCACCAAATAAACAGCAACACATTGAAAATATGGGCATTTTAGCGCTTCCGGTGGAAGGGAAACTTTACCCTCAAAGTTTTAGCACGGAAACTATCCTCGCCACAATAGAACAAAAATAGACGCCAAAATAGGTTGATGAAAAAAGGCATTCGCGGCGAGGAAATATGCCCGTTCTGGTGAGCGCCATCAAAAGGACGGGGGCAAATCAAGATTTGTCTCATGATAGCTAAGGGCGAACGGTTCTCCTGAGGTAGAATGGAGCCTTCTGTTCCGGCAGGCAACATGATAGAAAATAGCACCCAATTTACATCTGTTTTGTGATAGCTAAAGATACATGAGTAGATTGAGAATGTGTGAGATGGTAAGGTGAATAGCTAATTGGGAAAACGACCAACTTATCCCGCGCAGAGCGCGGGTAGATGGCAGCAGGGAAGGTTCGCATGGTTTCACCCATATCTTTCCCCAAAAGATTCGACTGGAGGCACAGAACATGATTGAGTCAATCCTGTAGGCGAAAATTTTGCACTCCATTTTGCTGAACTGTCAACTCAGAGGAGCGTGCTGGGGGCGTGTGCAGCGGGACGGCTTTTATCTGACCTATGACATAAAAGAAGAAGCGAGAGGCGATCCGCATTGCGGATCGCCTCTCGCATAGATGGCAACCATGCTTGTTATGCGAGAAAGACCACAAGAGCTGCGCGGAAGCGCAGACCGTTTGGCCTTCCTTTTTCGCTATCCTTCAA
>CAKVCR010000512.1 GCA_934725835.1 uncultured Odoribacter sp. | reverse complement strand
AGTTTTTTGTCCCTCCGGCCGAAAATCGAAATCATTTTGAATATCGACTCCGATCATCTGGATTATTTTAAGGATATCAGCCATATTGTGGATTCCTTTGACCGCTTCGCGAAACTGGTGCCGCCGGATGGGATGATTATTGCCTACGACGCGAATTCTTTCGTAAAATCCGTTGTCGGCAATCTGGATCATGTTGTGACTTACGGATACCATGAGGGCAGTTCTTATTACGCGACGGAGATTGAGTTTGACGAAAAAGGGCATCCGGCTTTTACGGCCAATCATGACGGTGAAGTTCTCGGGCGTGTGCAGCTTGCCATTCCGGGAGAGCACAATATCCTGAACGCGTTGGCATCGATTGCCTGCTGCCACAGTCTCGGGGTCGATATGGAAACGATTACAGAGACGCTTGCCGGTTTCGGAGGAACGGCGCGCCGGTTTGATGTTGTCGGCATGACGGAAAACGGAGTACAGATTGTGGATGACTACGCGCATCATCCGACGGAAATCCGCGCAACGCTCGCCGCGGCGCAGAATGTTCCGCACAAGCATCTTTGGTGCTTATTCCAGCCGCATACGTATACAAGAACGCTCGCGCTGTTTGAAGAATTCGCCGACGCGTTTGAGCAGGCGGACAAGGTGGTTCTGGCGGAAATCTATGCCGCGCGGGAGAAAAACATTTACAAAATCAGCAGCAGGGAACTGGTGAACGAGATTAAAGAACATCACCCGGGGAAAGAAGTATATTACTTCCGGGATTTCGAGGAAATCGCGAATTTTGTTACGAACAACGCGGAGCCGGGCGACCTTGTGATTACCATGGGCGCGGGGGATATTTACAAAGTAGCGGACATCATGCTGGAATCCAAAAGCGGAAAGAGCAGATAGAGCGCGTGGGCAGCGTGCGAACAGGGGAAACAAAAATGACTTACGAAGAATATGAAATTCAGGAGAAGAAGCGCCTCTCCATCAATATCGGGCATCTGGAGCGCGGTGTGAAATTTATCGATATCCGCGCGGCTTATATCGATCCGGAGGTCCTTATCGGCGCCGGAACCGTGATTTATCCGGGAGTTGTCCTCGAAGGCAGGACTGTAATCGGAGAAAACTGCGTCATCGGGCAGAATACAAATATTAAAGACTGCGTCATCGGAAACGAGACGGATATTCGGAGCTCTTTCCTTACGGAGAGCACCGTCGGAGAGCGGACGCACATCGGTCCGTTCGCGTATCTGAGACCGGGAAGCCGAATCGGAAGCGACTGCAAAGTCGGGGATTTCGTAGAGATTAAAAATTCTTCTTTCGGAGACGGAACGAAAGCGTCCCACCTGACTTATGTCGGAGACGCGGATGTCGGAGGAGGCGTCAATATCGGATGCGGAGTCGTTTTTGTCAATTACGACGGAAGCGAAAAACATAGAAGCTGTGTGGAGGACAACGCCTTCATCGGCTGCAATACCAATCTCGTGTCGCCGGTCCGTATCGGAGAAAAGGCTTATATCGCAGCAGGAACGACGGTCACGAAGGATGTTCCGGCCGGTGCGCTCTGTGTGGC
>CAKVCR010000511.1 GCA_934725835.1 uncultured Odoribacter sp. | reverse complement strand
CCGCTAAAGTCCGGCGGACCTGCTTCTCCGTCTGCCGGTTAAATCGGTCCAGCGCCTCCTTTAATCCATATTGAACGGAAAAAGGAGCGTAACGCAGCATTTTCTCTTCCTTATTCTCTTCCCTTGCGGTGGTCAGCACCCCGAAACGCTGCGCGCCCACGGTCAACCCTCCGGTCGCAATGTCCCGAAGTCCTGCCTCCTGCGCGGTATGCTGCATATGAATATGCCCCGAAAGATTCACCCTCACCTGATGCTTTTGCAGCAGATCCCGAACCTCCCGGTGGTTCTTTAAACAGAAGTATTCCCCGATTCCGATATGCTGCGGGAGGACACTCTGGTGGGATGCCGAAAAAATCGTGCCGCCCTGCCTCTTCACCGCGGCAAGCTGTGCATCCGCCCACGCGAGGGTCTCTCTCTTCACGCTTCCCGGCGAATCCTCCGTATTTCCGTCCAGCGCCAGGAGAAAAAGACCCGGCGAAACCTCTGCAAGATAACTAAAAGAATGCTCGTCCGATGCAATCGCTCTTTCCGGTCCGAACGCGGCGCAGAGCTCCCGGAATTTCTTTTGGGAAACGGCCTCTGCCGGATAGACCGAATCGCCCTTATAGCAGAATGCTTTCGGGCTTGCGATATCATGATTTCCGGGAAGAACAAACACTGAAATCCCGCGCTGCCGCACCGGGAGGAGTTCCTGCATCATCTCCTCCAGACTGACACGCTCTCCGTTAAAGGTCAGATCGCCTGTCAAAATCAACGCATCGGGCGTCTGCTGCGTCACCTCTTCCAAGAACGCGGAAAAAATCCGCGGCGAGTTCTCTGTCATCTTCGCATCCACAGACATCACCTGCTGAAAATAACTCTCCCGGAAATCCGTAAGCGATGGAGCAAAATAATGCACGTCGCTTGCGATAAATATTTTCGCTTCTTTTTCTGTTTTTTTCATTTCCGTATTCCTCATACGCTTATTGTAGCACACTGCCCGGTCTCCCGCAAAGAAGCCTCTCAAAGAAAAACAGCAAAAGAAACGGAACAGCTAAGGCCGTCCCGTTTCTCTCCTCGTAAAACGTTTCTATTCTCCCTTTCCCGGAAATTTCGAGGAAAGGTCGTCTGCGACATCCGCAAGGCCGCATCCGGTACTTCCGCAGCTGCTGCAGCCGCAGCCGCAGCTTCCGCACCCACAGCTGCTCTTTCCGGATTTTTTATCCCGAATCATCTTCCACAGGATTCCTCCGATTGCAGCCGCAATCAGACCTCCTACAATTATATTTCCCATACTCTTCACCCGCGTCCATCTCCCGGACGCTCCTTTCTTCGCGCCTTCGCGCATGTATCATTCCCGGAAAATACCTCTTTCAATCACTTTTTTCCGTTTTTTTATCCCCCTAAATTCCTACGGAAATGCTGCTTTTCGCATCCAAGGTAGGATGGTCATACTTGTTCGGACGAACCAGCAGATAAATCATCACCAGCGCGACAACAATTGCCGCCGCTGTACCGATTCCGAATCCGCCGCCGCCTGCCAGTGCCGAGAACTGATAAATCATCAGGGCTACCGCG
>CAKVCR010000510.1 GCA_934725835.1 uncultured Odoribacter sp. | reverse complement strand
GCTCTAAAGAACTCGTTTATTCCGTTTTTGCGTGTGCAAAGATAGAGCTTTTTCTTTATACTGCAAATTTTTTGAGATAAAATTAATTCACCACATTTGTCGGAGTGCCATTGAAAAAGTTGCGGATGTTTGCAAGTGCTTCTTCTGCCATGGCTATACGGGTGTCGATAGTACCGGTGCCGATGTGCGGGGTCAGTACTACATTGTCGAATTCGTATAGAGCTTCTGTGATGTGAGGTTCTTCTTCAAATACATCAAGCGCTGCTCCTGCAATAGCTCGATTTCTTAAGGCTTCGACCAGAGCTTTTTCGTTGATGACTGCGCCACGGGCTGTGTTTACAAGTATAGCTGTAGGTTTCATTAAACTAAATTCCCGGATGTCAATAAGATGACGTGTCTCTGCCGTAAGCGGAGTGTGCAAGGAGATGAAATCTGATGTTTGAAGCAAGGTATCCAAGTCTGTGCGTTGATAACCGGCAACTTCTGTACGGCGATTGTAGTAAATAACGTTCATTCCGAATGCTTCAGCTTTGCGAGCTACGTTGCGGCCGATGTTGCCCATGCCTATAATACCCAATGTCTTACCTTCAAGACTGAAACCTAAGTTTTTCATGGTTCCCCACATAGATTCCTTTTCTTTGCGGATGCGGAAGTTGCATTCTGATACCCGACGGGCTGCGCTTAACATCAAGGCCATGGCAAGCTCTGCTGTTGGGTTGTTGACAGAACGAGGGGTGTTGGTGACTGTGACTCCTTTTTCTCGAGCATACTGTACATCAATGTTGTTGTAGCCAACACCATAGTTACTGATTAGTTTCAGTTTGGTCCCCACATCAATGATTTCTTTGTCAACTATATCATGGCTGTGGAATATGGTTAATAGTACATCATATTCAGGCAATAGATGTATAATTTCCTCTCTGGACATCTGTTCGTTTGACGGGAAGGTGATTGCCCAGTCTGATGGATGATTCTCAAAAGGAAGACGTGGTAGATTATAGGTGACAAGTATTTTCATGATGTGCGATTTGTGTATTATGGTATTTGCTTTAATCTAAAGTGGTGCGTGCAAATGGGGCTGCATCCAAGCCGATGAATTGTCCGGCCAGGTATTTGTAGTATCCGGTGACGGCTACCATGCCGGCATTATCAACCGAGAAACCGAGACGCGGAATGAATACGTCCCAACCGGAACGGGCTGCTTCATCGTGTACGGCTTTTTGAAGTGCCGAGTTGGCTGATACTCCGCCTCCGATGGCTATTTGTTTGATGCCGGTTTGTTTGGCTGCTTTTTTTAATTTACTCATGAGGATATCAATAACGGTTTTTTGCAATGATGCGCAGAGGTCATTGAGATTCTCTTGAATAAAGTTGGGATTTTTCTTTAATTCATCCCGCAGGAAGTAGAGAAAGGAGGTTTTTAAACCACTGAAACTATAGTCTAAACCCGGTATTTGTGGCTTGTTGAATGTAAAGCGTTCCGGATTGCCTTCTTTTGCCAGACGGTCGATAATAGGGCCTCCGGGGTAGGGTAGTCCCATGACTTTGGCGCATTTGTCAAAGGC
>CAKVCR010000509.1 GCA_934725835.1 uncultured Odoribacter sp. | reverse complement strand
ATCCATGGGAGGATTGGCGAGAATGGTTCGCTCCACCGAAAGGTAATATTCATGTCCTCTTTCGTATGTAAACCATTTAATACTATTAAAGCCAAGTGGCTCCCATACTCCGGGATTGTCTTCAGACATAACAAGCATACACTCTACAGGAGTATCACTGCCCCATGGTATGTACGTACTTGTTTCGGCAGAAACGGACATCTTGATTTCATTGACAACATCTTTTGGCTCATCATCGCTGCAACCCACTGCAAGGAAGGCAGTGATTAAAAAAAATGGAATAATAAGCTTATTCATATTCGTATAATTCCCTATCGGCTCTATTGGGCTATTAAATTTATATTGAAAAAACGTGAGCCAACTATGCCACGTCTAAGTGAAGGTCGTAGGAAACCTCTGATACAGATGTAACAATAGCAGCCCACGCTATATGCGTGAGAACCACTATGCTATCTCTTGTATCAGTTTGAAAATTTCCTACGTTTTCACCTACAAGATAAACATAACGCTTCTTCTTTTTCTTATGTCATGGAGAGGGTTAGTCCAATCCGAATACAAAATTAGTTATTTTATTGATGTTTTGCGATATAGAGAACAGAATTTATAACCTAAATCCTCTATTTTTTCTTGGCTCTTCTGTTTTTCGCAATCCTTCCTGTAACTTCTCCCATTGTTCCCTGAACCATTCGCCTATCGGCTGTCTGTTTATGGTCAGTATCAGTTTGCTATCATCGGTTGGATTCTTTTCCACCTTGAAAATATCATTCTTGACGGCAAACTTACGTCTGTGTTCTTCGGAATAGATTTTCCCATTGCATCTGATTGCTTCCTTTTTTTGTCAAAAGACTGTTTACCATATCTTTGGTAAATCCGATGGCATAGCAGAGTTTTTCCATTCTCAACATCTCTTTGAGTAAAGGGAACCAGTTGAACGCTTTTTCAAGAATGGTGTTCAATCGTGATATTTCCTTGTCTTTGGTTTCAAGCTCTTGATTATGTATTCCTTGTAGGTTACGAGTCTGCTTGCCGTGCTGTTCCTGCATTTGTTGCATCTTGGCTTTTAATTCATCAATACCCTTGTCACGCATGGCAATTTCATGACGTAAATTCTCATTAGTTTGTTCCAAATCTTTCAATTTTCCGCTTCCGAAAAGAGAACCGACTCCGCTTGCTATGGCGGTGGCCGCATCGGTGGCTACGCTTTTGAGTTTGTCGGTGCGTATCTCCGATTTTACCTGTTTGAGTTCTTGCTCAGCAAGAGTTATTTGCTGCTCCTTGTGCCTTTGGGTTTCCTCTATACGTTGCAGTTCGGCTTTCTGTTTCTTTATGATGAAGTCGTTTCGTTCCAGATGTACCTTGCCTGTTTCGGTTTTAGATTGTCCTCGTTCCATCAGGAGAATGTCAGAAGCCAAACTCTGCATTTCGGTCATATCCTCGTCATTGTGTTTACAGCTCTTTCCTGTATCGTGGTTCATCCAATCGAAAACGATATGAGCGTGATAATTCGGCTTGAACCACTTTCCATCAATTTGGAAACTCTCCCTATCTTCGGCTTCGGGGTGTCCGC
>CAKVCR010000508.1 GCA_934725835.1 uncultured Odoribacter sp. | reverse complement strand
TTCGTAACCTTTGCAGAACTCTTCTATCTGTTCTTTGTGTAGAGTGCCATCGGGAATATGGATATTGGCAGGATCGATGTCTATGTGCTCAAACAGGTGATGGTGCATAAAATAATGATAGCTTTGCTCCGACTGTTTGGGCATGGGCAAATATTCATCAAGATTAAATGTCACCACATTACGGAATGACAGACCTTCCTCTTTGTGCATACGCACCAATTCCTGATATAATTTTATCGGGGACGAGCCGGTGGCCAGTCCCAATACGCATTGTTCGTTATTTGCAGCTTTTGTACGAATCAACTCTGCTATTTCTTGTGCGACGGCCTTCACCGCATCTGCAGGTTTTTCGTAGATACTGATAGGCAGTTTTTCAAATCTGTCTGCCCCTTCGCCTCTGGCGATGTAATTACTTGTTTTCATATACAATATAGATTGTTTTAACTAGTACAATGAAAAGTTACTTTCAGTGTCGTAATATAGGTGTTCCATGACTAAGCTCAGAGTGCCGAGTATGCAGGCATCTTCTGCCAACGAGCTGATTCTTAGCTCACATTGATTTTTTAATCGTGCCAACGTGTATTTGCCGATAGAATGCTGTATGGACGATAGAATAATATCATGAGCTTTGGTGATTTTTCCGCCGATAACGATTAATTCGGGATTGAACAAATGTATCAGGCTTGCCAATGCTTCGCCGATATGCTCGCTGGCATGTTGCAGCAGTTCGATGGCAAAGATATCGTCGTCTTGCGCTGCCCGGATAATGGATTCGAGAGTTACATCTTCTGCCCGTTGGGCGATGGCAGTTGCTTTTCCGGCTTCTATTGCCTGGCGTGCGGTTTTTACAATCGACCTGCCCGCTGCCACCGTCTCCAGACAGCCGGTCTTGCCGCAATAACACAGTTCTTCTGTTCCCGGTATGCGGATGTGACCGAATTCACCCCCCATCCCTTTGAATCCTGAATAAGGCCGGCCGTTGAGAATCATGCCCATGCCGATACATTCGCTGATGCTTACGCACAAGGCATGCGATGCTTCGCGTGCAGTGCCGAAAGTATGTTCTGCCAACGCCATAGTGCTTGAATCATTGTCTATAAACACCGGGATTCCCAGCATCTCTTCCAATTTCTCCCGGATATTGCCGTCCTCGAAAGTCAGATAAGTGTACGAATTGCCGGCATTGTCAATCAGGCCGGGCAATGACACTCCGGCTACCTTTATCTTGGCTTTTGGAATCTTTAAATCGATGAGGCTCTTTTCGATTTTCTGTTGCAAATCCTGTAGAATGGCAGTATTGTCGAGACTCTCCAGAATGGAAGGGAACGTTTGTACACTGCCTATCACCTCTTTGCGCAGACTGAAGATGGCTATTTTCAATTGTTCGCGTCCTAAATCGACACCCATTATATAGGCGGCATCCGGATTAAGCGAAAAAATATGAGGACGCTTGCCTCCGATTGAGGCTCCCTGACCTTGGTCGATAACCCAACCCTCTTCAATCAATTCGTCGATGATTTTGCTGATGGTAGGCGTTGTCATGTTGGTCAGCCGGCAAATCTCCGGTTTGGATAGTATTTCAAAGCG
>CAKVCR010000507.1 GCA_934725835.1 uncultured Odoribacter sp. | reverse complement strand
CTCTACACTATATCCCAGTTTTTCCAATTTTTCCTTCAAAATCACTGAGTAAGGAACACCCTTTTTTTCATTTTCGTCTTTGAAACCAATTGTAAATCCCTGAACATTTTCAAAAACTAAAAATTTAGGTTTCACAATACTTATAAATTCTATATATGAATCGCTCAGTGTGTTTCGAATATCATTCTTCTTACGCTGTCCCGCCATAGAGAAGCCTTGGCATGGTGGTCCTCCAACAACCAAAGTAACAGTTCCGGCAAGTTTTTCCAACTCACTTCTGTATTTACTAATTACCTCATTTATATCGTGTTCTGTTTGTGGTAGCCATTCATTCCAACCAAAATGTTGCGTTGTATCAATCAAATTATATTTCAATGTTTCAAAGGCATCTTTACTTTTTTCAATAGCAAATAGGCCTTTCCATCCTGCATTATGCAATCCAAGAGAAAGACCTCCACAACCAGCAAATATATCAATATAACTAAATTGACTCATCCTCAGTACCCACCATCCTCATTTTAATATTCCAACATACTGTGCATACAAACACATATTTGAATAAACTACTATAGGAACCTCTGTTGATAATATCAGCACGCAATTCCATTTACCTAAATTAACCACTCGCATTTTATCCAAATAGGGAAATAACCATTTTTGGTTCCCTTTAAAATCACTTAAAAATAAATTCAATTCAATATTCGTCAAACGAATCTTATCAATTATCTCTATCTCCATCGTTTTTTTATCATGACAATTTTTTAGAAAAACTTGCAATTCATTATAATTACGGACATTCGACGTCATATATGCATACATCTCTTTAACTCCTTTTCATATACATTATAGTATATCCATAATTATAGAATTCTTTCCAACTTATAATGCACTCCAAATAACTCATAGATAAAAAAATTCAATAGCTTAATATATTCTCTAATATTGGCAATATTCCTTATATATACATCATTATACCTCTATTTCTATATAGCATTCAAGAAGTATTTCAAGCTGTTCCTTATACTAAACTTAGTTCAATCTCTCATCCCACTCTTTATTGTCTAATCAACACGCAGACATGATACAAAACAGTATCACAACCATTTCTATTATGTACAGTTTTCATTACTCGGATATCTGAGTATGGAAAATTCTCAACCCTAAAACTATCATCAGCTGAAAGTAACGGATAAAGATACTGATGTTCTTTTATGTGCTTGAAATATTTCTCACAAAACTTACTAAAATTGGATACACTAACATATGACAATATTATGTTAAACATATTTCCAACAGTATCGTATCTGTAGATTTTGTCTATATGCCTATCCAAGTAATGGGTATTAAGACTATCCAAATTTAATGCTTCGATTATAGTTACAGGCGAACCATCTTCTTCAATTAAAATATCAACTTCTCCAGCACATTTTTCAGTAGACGATATTCCTCTTCTGGTTTGATCTATCACATCATACTTCGCCATTTTTAGTAAATCTCTTACAAAGTCATTTCTTTGATTTTCTGATATTGCAAAATATGTAGAATTTGACTGCAATTTGACACATGCTGACAATAAATCATGTAATAT
>CAKVCR010000506.1 GCA_934725835.1 uncultured Odoribacter sp. | reverse complement strand
AATAAAACGAGTACGGCAAAATACGCTGGATGTATTATTTTTGATTTCTTTATTATGATTAATCACCTTATTCCTTAATATATGAATTTATGACACTCTCCAATCTTTTTTCCAAATCAAGCAGACCGTCCAAATAAAGACAGTCTGCCAATTTGTTAAAAAAAGGTAGCATACATTTGTAATTTAGATTACTATTTCTCAAAAATAGAATATCTATTATAAGCTACCAACTTTGCACAGTATTCCGTAAAAATACTATTGCAAGTATCAATTGTTGAATTACAAGATGAAATCATTTCGTTGGATAAGCCTATATCTTTTTCAACAACATATTTTTCGCTATTTCTCCGAATCACACAGAGGTTTAATAGATAAATATACATATCAGCGCTATAGTCGCTATAAGCTACCCATCTATCTGCTGCTCCATTAGCATCACTTGCATTTCCACCTTCAAGACCATTAATAAAATGGTTAGTTAACACATTTGATATTTCAGCAGCAGCAACTGATTTTGTTATTGTTTCTGCCGCATCAGATGTATGGTGAAATGCATTACCTATTGTTCTATCTATTTCAAATGGTAATGTATAAGGTATTTTTTGGCAGATAAAATGAATCGTGTCTAAACTAATACTAATAACAGCATTGCCATACGTATCTGTAGTTAGCGATAAATTGCTTAAAAGATCATTCATTGAGGTCTGGACGTTATAGCGAATACCATTTGCGGCACTACGTAAATTGATATCGTCTGTTTGAGCACATATAGCATCTAAAATATACATATTTTTCTGCATAACTTCAAGATTGGACATCATGCCACTGTATTCTTCACAAGCATTAGTTATGGACTCTACGCCATTTATGCCTATGCTGATTATAGATACGATATCTCCAACCGCATCGGCAGCAGCTTTATCAAGGATCGGTAATGCTTGTTTTACGCCTTTATCAACGACATCAACACCTCTTCCTAGCTTTGATAGGAACGTTGAATTCATTTTTACTTTTAATGTATTTCCTGCGGCAGTAAAATCACTTTTAATGTTTTGGAGTGCTTTTGCATAATTCTTTAGTGCCACAGAATCATCAATGGCAAAAGGCAAATTAGCTAAGTTCGTTTCAACTCTTGTGAGAATGTTATTAATATATTTTAACTCTGCTTGGTTACCATTAGCTATATTTGATAATTCGTTGAAGAAACCTAAAACCTTGCTTGTGTTGTTACCGAGTCCTGCAACATTACAGAATTCATCGATTTTGCTGGTCAGTTCACTTAAACTTTCTATTAGTGTACCATCATTTTTTTCGGCGGCTATTGTACATTTTCTGAAATCCTCTCTAAATGCCGCTTCGGTAAAAGATGAAGCAATAGATTGATAATTGGTGATTACCTCATTATTAAACAGTTCTTCATTTAAATCCGTAAAATAATCCGAAAGCACTTGCTCATAAAATACATCTTGATTTATTGTGGTTCCATAAAATGCATTGCCAATGAAAACTGAACCCTTTGCAAAAATGTTTTTCTTCAAGATATCTCCCCAGTAACTCGATTGATAGTAATCATTATTCGTCACTAAATCAACAGCTGTTTTTCTA
>CAKVCR010000505.1 GCA_934725835.1 uncultured Odoribacter sp. | reverse complement strand
CTCTATCACCTTTGCCGACAAATATTTTTGCAATAAATCCTTTGTATTCAAAGCATTCAGACTTAATATTTAATACTGCCACAAAAATACATCATTTCCATCGCAAAAACAATCGATACACTAATCATCAGCCTCCTTCGTTACAACAAAATAGATAATCATCCATTTTGAGTAATTGAAAAAAATGTATCTTTACCACAGAAAATAAAAGCATAAGGATATGAAAAAAATGATTACCAAGGTAATGATAATGGTCATACTGCTGTCGCTCACTACAATAGTTGAGGCTCAAAGAGTGGATAAGGACGGTTACTGCATAAGAGGCAATGTGGCTCTCTTTGATGGTAGAGAGATACGTGAGGCTGACGTTAGGACATTCGTAGTCTTAGGCTATGGCTATGCCAAAGACTGTGAGAATGTATATCTGAATGGGAAGGTGCTTCCTTGGGTGGATCCTATGACATTCTCGCTCAAAAAGGAAAATAAAAATCATGGAGGCGGAAACTGTCACGACCATAAATATCAGGATTGCAATAATAACAGGTATTACGAGAAATATGTTATAACCACTTTCGATGTATACTATGCTGGAAAGAAACTACCTAATGCCACTGCTTCATCATTCAAGGACTTAGGTTACGGATACGGTAAAGACTCCTTTTGTGTCTATTACCGTGGTAAGAGAATAGATGATGCAAGTAGTAATTCGTTCCAACTGCTGAAACACGGCTACAGCAAAGACTCCTTTAATGTGTATTATTACGGAGAGAAGATAAATGGCGCCAATCCTTCCAGTTTTAAAGTAGACGAAAATGGATATGCCCACGATTCTTTTTCTATGTATTATTTCGGAAAGAAAATAAACTAACGACCTTTATGATTATTCGCACCCTATATATTTTATAACTGATTATCTGCTATTTCACTATAATACCAGCCCCAAGCAAAGGAGCAAATGCTGCTGCATCTATATCCACCCAATTGGATACCAAATCAATGGTTGACATATTGGGTAATGGAGCATCCCTATTTATGTACTGCAATTTTGCCAAAGTGTATCTGACTTTCTTTACCTTCAACAATGTCTCTTTTATAAAAGGAAGCACCCCAAAACCAAAATCATCTGCAAACTTTGGCAGTCGAATAGATATACTTTCTCGTGGTTTTACGATAAATCCTCTTTTATCTCCAAAATAAAAAGACGGAGTTGGATTTCCTTTTTTTAGTCTTGCTTCATATTTTACTTCCTTCACTAAATAAGTATGAATAGCTCCGAATCTGCGGGTTGTTCCTTCTGTAAAAATATAAGAAGAATCCGTATTATTCGTAAGCGTAAAAAGAAAATAAGTATCCATATCTATCTTACCGGATGGATTTATCTGCTCAAATTTAACTGAAAACGGACTTTGTGCAAACAAAGTAAATCCGCTGCAAATAATTATTAGGGATAAAAATATGTGTTTCATGGTATATATGTTTTAGATTATTCGCACCCTATATATTCAAGAGAGCATCAAAAAACGCTCTCTTGTTATAACTGATTATCTGCTATTTCACTATAATACCAGCCCCAAGCAAAGGAGCAAATGCTGCTGCATCTATATCCAC
>CAKVCR010000504.1 GCA_934725835.1 uncultured Odoribacter sp. | reverse complement strand
CATTGGATACTGCCAGAGAGGTTGGCTGCAATACGGTTATTATGATGGCAGGAGATGTCGACAGCAGTAGAAATGATACGAATAAACTTATCTCTGTGGAGAATCTGAAAAGATTGGCAGAGGTTTTGGAAAAGGAAGATTCTTACGTGATTTTAGAACCGTTAAATTCCATGTATGACCATAAGGGGTATGCGCTTGATAATGCATATGATGGCTTTGAAATTATAAGAGCGGTCGATTCTCCGAGAATTAAATTATTATTTGATTGCTATCATATGCAGGTTATGCAGGGAAATCTTGTTAATACACTGCTCGACAATATTGAGTACGTGGGTCATGTTCATAGTGCCGGTGTTCCGGGAAGAAATGAGATTCATCTGGGAGAGATCAATTATCATAGAATTATTTCTGCGTTAGATGACAATGGATATCAGGGATATTTCGGGCTTGAGTATTTTCCTTCGTATGATTCGACAAAGTCGCTGGAAGATACGTTCAAATATTTAAGGAAGGAATGATTCTATGAAAAAACTTAAGGTTGGTATCGTAGGCTTAGGATTTGTTGGCATTCTTCATATTGACGCAATCAGAAGAATTCCGTATGCGGAGATTGTCGCAGTTGCCGATAAAAATATGGAACAGACGAAACGGATTGCTGAAGAGTATGGGATTCCGCAATATTATGATAACGTGGATGACCTGATCAACGAAAGCAGACCAGATGTTATTCATAATTGTACACCGAATTATTTACATAAAGAAATAAATATCAAGGTCATTCAAAATGAGATTCATCTTTTTTCGGAAAAGCCTTTAACAAGAACTGCACAGGAGGCGGCAGACGTATTGTCTGCATTGCGGGAGCATCCCGATGTAGTGACAGGCGTGAATCATTGTTATAGAATGAATCCAATGGTGCAGGAAATGTATGCGATGATACAGTCGGGAGAAATAGGGGTACCTAGAATTGTTCATGGAGCGTACATTCAGGATTATCTTTCAGAAGAAACAGATTATAGCTGGAGAATTGATCCGGAAATCAGTGGTGCTTCGAGAGCGATTGCAGATATTGGGATTCATATTATGGATACGATTCAGTTTGTGTTAGATAGCAGAATTACAGATGTCTGTGCGGATCTCTATACAGCGCTTCCGATAAGAAAGAAGCCGAAGGGACAGGTGGCAACATTTAGTAAAAATGCAAATACCGAATATGAAGATATTGAAATCAAAACAGAAGATTATGGTGCTGTGATGTTTCGGACGGATAAGGGGTTGCATGGAGTATATTGTGTTTCTGAAATCAGTCCGGGACACGGTTGTGGACTGGAATTTGAGGTCGATGGAAGTAAAGCATCGGTCGAGTGGAATCAGGAACATCCCAATCAGCTTCGGGTGGGTTATCGTGAAAGAGGAATACTTTCTATTGACAGAGATCCGATTACGCTTAGTGATCGTGCAAAAGGGTATACCAAATTAGCAAAGGGTCATCCGGAAGGATGGAATGATACAGAAGTAAATAGTATCAGAAAATTCTATGATTACATATTGAAAGATAAAGAGAAAAACAAGGGGATAAAGACCTCTATCGGCGGTCAGGCACTTCTTGAGGGCATTATGAT
>CAKVCR010000503.1 GCA_934725835.1 uncultured Odoribacter sp. | reverse complement strand
CTTCTTCCCTCCGGATGGAGATATGGTAGCATAAGAGGAGGCACTTGTCAACGCTTTAGTACGCTAATGTGATAGAGAAATAGAGTGCAAGGATTTCCAGGATTTTTGTGGAGATTGCACAAAAGGGTTTTCCATAAAACGATATCGGACCACTTTCGAGAGGGCACGAAAATGGTCCGATACTTCTATGCGAGTCTCTTACGCGATAGTAAATTAATCAACTGTGATAGGGACGCAGTAGCTTTGCGTGGGCTTATGCGCGGAAAGCAGCGGGTGTATTAATCAAAGATTAGCTTTGAAGTGTCGTAATTTCTTTAAGGAACAGAACAGCCAATATCCAATCCATACGCCTACCATTCGCAACAAGATATCATCAATATCGACTGATCTGCCTGAAAAGAATTGAACAACCTCAAGAAAGATAGAAAACGTGAGTGTCAAAAGTGTTACAGATTTAAGACTACGCCAGCGTTTGCCACAGATGGGATATAGGATGCCGAGCGGAAGAAATAAGCAGATATTCCCCAACAGATTCGCCGCAATCACTTGCGGAGCATCTTCTTTGCTTACCAAGAGTGCCCTTTTAATTAGCATTTGATAGATAGTTTTAAAGGGAATTAAGTTAATGGATTGACTTCTGTCGGTAAAAAAGAAAGTACCCACTTCTAGGTATGGTCGATTTGAAACGGCATCTATCCCAAGTTCGAGTCTGGGGAAAATTGTTTGCGAACATATCCCAATCAGATACGCAATGAGAAGGATTTTTATGTAGGGTAACTTTACTTTTTGTCTGGGAATGGGAAAAAGAAGGCACAAAAAAAGGAGAAGCAAATAGGATGTAACAACCCATGAAGCGAGACTCCACAAATACTGAGAAATGATGGACATTTTTTCTCTTATCCTTTTTCAATATAGCTGTTGTAAATATTCATTGTAGTTTCGTCAGCAACACAAGCAAAGTATACAAGAGTATCTGAATCACCTATGTCATGACTAATCGATGCGTGACCGCCATTTTTGCATGTAACACTATAAATTTTCGTAATTAAACCCGTAGTCTTATAGAGCTTGAATTTGAATGCATCGTCCTTATGTGTCTTTGTCGTATAATCTTTTATATATCCCTTGATTTTTCCACCGTGACCTGAAAAAACATAATTTGAATAGATGGTATTGTTGTACTTCGATGTATTAACTTTAAAACTATATTGACCATTACTGGTCAAATTCCAGATATTGTCAAAATCTGGCTTGGATGCGCTGCATGTGTCAGTACGACTGGAATGTAATGCGGCTTTTAAATTATCTGGCAAATCTCTTTCAACAATAAATGTGGGAACAATTTCCACTGTGTAACTACCGTTCTCAACGGTAAAATCGTTGTATTCTTCCGCCAAAACAGGCAGAGCCAACATAGAAAGGGCCATAAGCAATGCAAGAAGCATGCAAATTCTTTTCGTTGCCATTTTAGTATTCTCCTTTCAAAATCTAAGCAATATCCACTACCTCAAAATAATCAAGAAAGACGAGTAGTTTTCATCTATAGAAAAACTTATTTTTCATCCGCGTACATATCTTTCAAAGATGCGACAAATGCCTCCGATTGGGCCATGTGCTTGTAGC
>CAKVCR010000502.1 GCA_934725835.1 uncultured Odoribacter sp. | reverse complement strand
AGCACGTCCTTTTGATGGAAAAATGGGAAAGCCGCGACGCCCAGCAGGCGCATCTGAAGATGGAAGCTTTCCGCCGGCTGCAAAGCTTTTCCGGAAAATATGTCCTGCGCTCCGCGCTGGAAGCTTTTACAACGCAGGATAATGCATAAGGTATGCCTTAAATCAACGTAAAAGACGCGGGGTGGAAAGAATCCACCCCGCGTCTTTTGCATTGATTTCCAATTCCTGCGCGCCGGGCAAGATTTGCCCGGCGCGCAGATTTTCCACTCTGCTTCATACTGGGTCCAGTCCGGATCACGGGTCAGCGCAGTCCAGGTTTCATAAGTTGCATTCTTATACACAAAATCATGGCTGTTGGTCGCTTCCTGTACCGCCAGATAATACCACGCTTTGGTATTGGCATTATCCGACCAGGTCTTCATACCCGGCAGCAGATCGTCAACCGACTCCGGCAGACGCATGAGTACACGGTTGATAATCGACATTGCTTCAGCGCGGGTGATCGACTGATCCGGCGCAAAGGCGCCGTTTAAGTAACCAGAAATCCAGCCGAGCGACGCGGCGCGCTTGATCTCATCCTCCGCCCAATGCCCAGAAATATCCGAGAAGTATACGCCGCTTGCCGGGCTGCCTTCACTGAAACGGGCGCAGATCGCCGCAATTTCCGCACGGGTAATCGGCGCGTCCGGATCGAAAGCTGTCGCCGTACGGCCGGAGAGGATACCCATTGCGGCCATGGTGGAAACCGGGGTATTATACCATGCATTGACGTCCACATCCGTAAAGCTGTTGGCGCGTGTCAGGTAGCGGCTGCGTACATCTTCATCCAGCAGGCGGAAGAAAATCGTGGCAACCTCTGCACGGGTAATATTATTCTCCGGTTTAACGGTACCGTCGGTATAACCGACAATATAGGCATAATGGTCATCACCGTTGAGCCATTCCGGAACCTTATCGGTCGGGGTAGCAACACGCTTCCAACCAGCATAGACCGTCACATTGCTGTTCATCCAGACGCCGCTGACCTTCCTGGTCAGCATGCGGTCGGCATACCAGCCGGTGAACTCATAACCGGTGCGCACCGGCGTTTTCTTCAGCGCAACATAAGTGCCGCCTTCATAGCGCTCGTTTGCATATTTGGTTCCGCCAGTGGATTCATAAGTAAGCGTATAGTACGCGGGCACATCCGGCTTGCCATCGCCGTCCGCATCCACAGCCCAGGTGGCGGTAAAGGTCACGTTATAGCGCGGCATGGTGAAGTCGCCATACTTATCCACGCGCACATCGTCGGTTTCCCAACCGGTGAACACATAGCCCGCACGTTTGGGAATTACGATGGAAACCGCTTTCTCAATACCGGGCAGTACGTTATACTCATTCGAGGGCATATTCGCAACCTTGTCGCGGGTACCGGTTTCATACAGGATATGGTAGTGCTTTTCCTGGCTGTCCGGGATGCCGTTGTTGTTCTCATCCCGTACCCAGGTTGCCGTAAAGGTTACGTCCTTTGCAGGCATCGTAAATCTGCCGTTTTTGTCTACAACGACATCATTCGTTGTCCAGCCGTCAAAGATCCAGCCTTTACGCACAGGTATCTTCGAAGAACGGGACTGGAGCGATCCTTCGCGT
>CAKVCR010000501.1 GCA_934725835.1 uncultured Odoribacter sp. | reverse complement strand
GAATCTAACTCGCGTGGATGTTCACCCCATGTAAGTGTGATCAAATACTCATCTCCGTCAACTATAGGAGTAATTGTACCATTTTGATTGCCTGTAGTTCCTGATTGAACAATAATATTAAATGTTGATGTTAAGTATCCATCTTTTGAAGCAACAACTGTGTAGTTTCCGAGAGGTAATTCAATTGAATACGTGCCTCCTGAACTTGTTGTTGTTGAACCTATAGTTTCAGCGTCGTTATTTGTATTGTTCCAATCCTTTCGAATGGTTAGATTTACACCATCTGTGCCAACGTTGGTGAGAGAGTTGATGACCTTTCCTCTTGCGGTTCCTTTATTTCCCTCAATCCCCTCTACCATAAGAAAAGTTTCCATATAAGTATTCTCATCGTTAGTTACCGTTGCATAAGAATGAAAATCAATATAACCTACTGCCTTTATTTCTACATAATACTGTCCCTCAGGTAAATTGATTGAATAGTTTCCATTTGGATCTGATTTTTTCGAAGTATAAAAGTTTCCATCTTTAAATATGCTTATTGTTGCACCAAAAACAGGTGTACTTCTATCTGAAGCTTTGCAAATCTTTCCTGAAAGAGTACCCGTTCTACATCTTCGGATAGCTTCTTCTACAGATAATTTAGCATTTACAATATTAAAATCACCTGTTGCACCTCTTGAATTAGGATTATCAATTGCACGCAAAGAATTGCTGTCTCGCACAATACTAGCAACCTCAGATCCGTCAAAATCTTCTAAGTTAACTGACCACACCAACGCTGCAACACCTGTAACCATAGGAGCCGCCATAGATGTTCCAGCCATTGATTTATATTTTCCTTTAAAACCACCAGTAACCGTACTGTATATATCTCTATCATTATTTCTAGAATTATCTCCACCAGGAGCTGCAATATTGACTTGGTTTCCTCCATCTGAAAAACTGGAAACCATATAACCTGTTTGGGATTGAGTTGACTGTTCTACCGCTGCAACGATTAAGATTCTATCTAATATATTTTGACGGTTTGCTCTTCCTCTTCCCCAATTAACACAGTTGTTTGGAGTAATAGAAGCAAAATGCAGTGCATTTATAGCATCCACCCCACCATTTCCGGCAGCTTGAACAACAATAAAGTCATAATTCTTTAATAAAACAGCCATATATCCGGAAGCTTCTTTACCCGAATTATCAATCACGTTCTGGCTGTATGTATTTCCATTAGGATAATTTCCAGCACATCCTAATGAGAAATTAACTACCTTTGCACCCGCTTCAACATTAAAAATCAGTCCAGCATATATCATGGTATCTGTTGACCAATTCAGAAGCATTTCTTGCCACCAATTTGGGCTCCAATCAAAGCAAATCAAGTCTTTATTCCATACTATTCCAGTGATTCCTTTTCCATTATTTGCTGTGGCACCAATAATACCAGCAACATGTGATCCGTGATCCTCTTTGCTATTTAATCTGTTAAAATCTTCTGGGAAGGAAACGTTTAAATCTTCATGTCCAGTATCAAAGCCATTATCAACAATACCAATTTTTACTTTCTTAAAATAGCTGTTGTAATCCCAAGCAGCTGGCGCTTCAATAGTTTCTAACCACCAGTTGCTTCCATCTACATC
>CAKVCR010000500.1 GCA_934725835.1 uncultured Odoribacter sp. | reverse complement strand
GGAATGAAATGAAATTGCAGATGCGCAGCTGGGTGTTTCGTTTCTTTGTAGTCTTGTCTTTGGTGGGAGTGGTTGTGTGTCAGATGTATAGGCAAGGTGGCGATGACATACATTGGAAAATGGTGGGGCTTCCTTGTTCTATTCCTTTGGTGAATGCTTATTTGTTCAGCTTGGTTCAGTCTCTTTTTCTAATAGTCATTATGTCGGATTTCCCTCGGCGTCTGGTTCGTTCCGGTTTGCGTGACGGGGTATTGGTCCGTCCGTTTGGCAATACGTTGTATTATTGGGGTTCTCTGACGGGAGTCTTTCTCTCTTTCATGGCTGTCTGTTTGTCGGTGATGTTTGTTGTGATATTGGTGGTGCATTCGGTCAGCCTTGCTCCTTTCCGTTTGGGGTACTATCTTTTTTATCTGTTGACTTTGACGATTCCCTGTTGGGTGTTTGTCGCCGGCTTAATGGTGTTTTTGAGCAGTTATGTTTCAAGATTGATAGCTTTGCTGGCCGGGGCATTGTGGTGTCTGGGAGGTTTCTGGTTATTGCCTTATGTTGGACATGGGACCTTCGATTTCTTTGCTGTGGGGGTGCCTAATTTGTTTTCGGATATGGTGGGGCATATAAATCTGTCGGCTTATTTGTTCCATCGTTTGATTTATTTCTTTGCGGGAATCGGCTTTTTGTTGTTGGGGTTGGGAAAGCTGGGACGGATTCCCAATAGAGAAATTCGGGGCATTTGTCATTGGTATGGTTTGGTTGCGCTTGTGATGGGCTTGGGGTGTCTGTTTTTACTTGCATATAGTTATCGGGATGACCGCATCGTGCGTCACGAATGGAAAAATGCGTTTGAACGCTATTGGAACGAAACGACATGCCGTGTGAAAAATCATCGGATTCGGCTGGCTCAGAGTGATAATGTTTTGGAAATCGGCAGTGATATGACTGTTTATAATCCTCAAAGCACTGCATTGGATAGTATTGTCCTGTTTTTGAACCCCGGCTTGAATATTCGTGAATTGCGTTGCGGAGCGGAAGATTTGAGCTATACAAGAAGCGGTCAGGTTGTTGTTGTGCGTTGCAGTTTGCCTGCGGCAGACAGCCTGGTGTTGCATTGGGAGTATGGCGGAACGGTGGACGACCGTATCTGTGATTTGCATCTGTCCGACAAGGAGTATGAGAATGTTTTCCATGCTGATAATTTTTTTTCCGACGGGGCGGCGGGGTGCATTTGTCCACAAGGATATTTTATTACTGACTCCCGCATGTATGTGGTATCCGGCGGCATTCCCTCCTCGAAATGCAAACCGTTATTAAACAAGCCATCTGCGTGAACGTGCTGCAAATGTGCTGCAATTATGGAAATAAGCAACGATAAGCAAACACGCACTCAACTGCTGCAAAGGTAGTGCAAACCGAGAGAAATACAAAAATAAATCACATTTATTTTTGTATTCCCAAGTGCAGCCTATCTTATTAAAAGGTAGTGCTTTACCACAAAAACACATGATGAAATGCCTCAAAAACTACAAACGAAACACCTCAAAAATTATAAATGGATTGCAACAAAAACTTAAAATAAAACACATCAAAAACTTAAAATACGTTTGGTAATCAAATTAAAATGAGTACCTTTGCAGCATAAAACAAA
>CAKVCR010000499.1 GCA_934725835.1 uncultured Odoribacter sp. | reverse complement strand
GGTCTGGACAGTGATGCCAGCCTTATCGTTCTTCATGGAGAATTCGGTTACAACACTGTTAGTCTGAGTGCCGCCGTTCTTGGTGACCTTCTTCAGAGCATAGGTGCCGTCAGAGTTCTCACGGAAGGTGACGATGGTGTTGTCGACGATCTTCTTGGAACCGCTGTGATAGTTCTCGTCGGTGGTGACGAACTTGGTGGTGCCGTCGGTCAGCAGGAGCTGAGCCTTGTCGCCGATGAAGGAGCCCTTGTTGGCGGTAGCCAGAACCAGAGCGTAGTTACCGATCTCCTTGATCTCCTCGACATAGATGATGTAGCCGTACTGATCCAGATAGACGGTGTAATCGTTCTTCACGGACACGGTGCTCAGGGACTCACCAGCGTTGGCCTTGGACATCTTATAGTCGGTGCCGGCAATGGTCATGCCCTTGTTCTCGTCATCGTTAGCAGCCTTGTTGATGGTCTTGGAGACATAGCCCTCAACCTTCTCGGCGGCCACAACGGACTTCACCTCGTCAGCCTTGAAGCTGTAGGTGTACAGAACATAGGTCTCGTCAGCGAACTTCTCATCGGTCTCGAACTCATACTTGGAGGGATGAGAGCCGTCCTTAACAGACACGGGGACGGTGACGTTAGCAACGGGGGTGGTGCTGCTGTCCTTGGTGTTCAGAACAACATAAGCGTCCTTCTTGGCGGTAGCCTTGACGGTCTTGTTGATCTCGCCCACATAGGTGAGGATCTGGGTGATGATGACAGAATCATCGTCCTTATCGTAGAAGACCTCGGTCAGAACGCCGTTGCCCTTGGAGCCGGTCTTATCGCCGATGGCATCCTCGCTGCCCTTCTTGATAGCAACCTCAGCAGCGGTGGCCTCTTCGCCGTTGACATAAACGGTGACGTTCTTAGCGGCAATGGTGTCGCCCAGGTCCAGATCCTTGTAGATGTCGCCGGACTCAACCTTCTTGGTGTAGGTCAGGTCGGGAGTGTCGGTGTACTTGCCGACTTCCTCAGCCTTGATCTTCCACTGGGTAGCGGGACGCATGAAGTCATCAGTGCTGTCATTCTTCTTCAGATCGGTGAAGTACTTCTCAGCGAACTGCATCTTGCCGTCCTTGTCGATGTTGCCATCGGTCTTGCCGGTGTTGGCCATCTCCTTAGCGGAGGAGGTGTCCTTGATGGTGATGTTGCCAACGGTGACGGTGGAGTTCTTCTCGTACTCGACCATGGTAGCCTTCAGGGTGTTGAAGGCATACAGGCAAGCCTCTTCACGGTTGACAGCCTTCACGCCGTTGAAGTCGCCCACCAGATCGTCAGACAAACCGACGTTCAGAGCGCGCTTGGCAACGTTGATGGACCAGTTGGCACCGGTGTAGCCCTCGTTCTCGGCCTTGTAGCCCAGAGCGCCCAGCAGCATCTTCATGAAGGCATAGCCGGTCAGGGAGTTGGCGGGCTTGAAGGTGCCGTCAGCGTAACCGGAGATGATGCCTTCCTTCTGGCAGTAAGCAATGTAGCCAGCGAAGGTGTGGTTGACGGGAACGTCGCTGTAGGGAGCGGCGTCAGCAACCAGAGCGGATGCGGTGGTGGGGCCAAGGATCAGGTTGCAGATGATCTTGGCAGCAGCGCCACGGGTCAGGGTGGCGGTGGGATTGAAGGA
>CAKVCR010000498.1 GCA_934725835.1 uncultured Odoribacter sp. | reverse complement strand
GCGTGAGCTTTCTTCCTCAAAGGGCGAAATTCCGGGCAGAAAAGGGTATCCGGGTTATTTATACTCTGATTTAGCCTCAATTTACGAGCGTGCCGGAATTATCGAGGGCAGCGAAGGCTCGGTGACTCAAATTCCGATTTTAACCATGCCTAATGATGACATAACACATCCTGTCCCTGACCTAACCGGTTATATTACCGAGGGACAGATTGTGCTGGACAGGTATTTAGACCAAACCGGTATTTATCCTCCCGGAGCCGTGTTGCCCTCTTTGTCACGACTGATGAAGGACAGTATCGGCGAGGGCTTTACACGGGAGGATCACCCGGCGCTTGCCAATCAGCTGTTCGCCTGCTATGCAAAGGCGGCAGATGCCCGCTCTCTGTCGTCGGTCATCGGGGAAGAGGAGCTTTCCGAAAAGGATAAAAGATATCTGGAATTCGGCCGGCGATTTGAAAATGAGTTTTTGCAGCAGGGTGAGTTTGAGTGCCGCAGCATGGAGGAAACACTGAATTTGGGCTGGCAACTGTTGACGCTTTTTGAACCGCAGGAGCTTGAGCGTATCGACAATAAAATCTTGGAAAAGTATTATCCTAAGAAACAGTAAGGTCAGAAAAGAAAGGAGACGGGACAGATGGCAGACAGCTCTCCGGTCGCGACCAAAGGAAATCTGATTCAAATTCGTAAAAGTCTTGCACTGGCCCGACTCGGGTTTGAATTGATTGACCGCAAACGGAATATTCTGGTACGGGAAATGATGAGCCAGATTTCGGCGGCCAACGCTTTGCGCGAAAGCATTGACCCAATCTATAAAAAGGCATACAAGGCGCTGCAGCGGGCAAATGTTACGTTGGGTGTGTGCACGGATGTCGCAAACTCTCTGCCGGTTGAAGGCGGACTTTCCCTGACCGAACGCAGCGTTATGGGTGTGATTCTGACGCGGGTGAATCTTGACAGCACAATACGCCCCGAGGTTCCCTACAGCCTTTCAAAAACCAACTCCCAGCTGGATATTGCTTATATCTGCTTTAGCAAGGTTAAGGAACAGACCGTCCGGCTTGCTGAAATCGAGAACAGTGTTTACCGACTTGCGCTGGAAATCAAAAAAACACAAAAACGTGCCAATGCTCTGCAAAACATTGTTATTCCGCGCTATACAGTGCAGGAACGCCAGATTGCCGATGCGTTGGAAGAAAAAGAGCGCGAGGAGTTTTCGCGCCTGAAGGTAATAAAACGACTAAAGCCGAAAAAATAATTGATGGCCCGCTGTCCTTTTTGGACGGCGGGCCTCGGTTTTTGAATTTACATTACGTTTTTTTCGTGAATAGCGTTTCTATCCGTTTTTGGGCATCGGCAGGTGAGTAAATGAAACGATCCATATGTGCGCCATCAAAGAAATATCGGGGCTTTTTTGGCGAGTATTCGGCGTCAAAGGCATCAATAATGATGAGCTTTACCTTCATTTTTTCCGGAATCATGTTTTTGATATAGACGCTGGCCTGTTGACCGACAAAAACCCCTTCCTTTGGCTCGGCAAGACCTGCCAGATTTTCGGAAAGCTCCACAAAGACCCCGTAATTTTCAACCGAACGAATAATGCCGGAAACCGTTTCACCGATATGAAATCGAGCAGCGTTTTGCTCCCAGGTCCCCAATAACTC
>CAKVCR010000497.1 GCA_934725835.1 uncultured Odoribacter sp. | reverse complement strand
TGGAGAGATGGCAGAGTGGTCGAATGCGGCGGTCTTGAAAACCGTTGTAGTGCAAGCTACCGGGGGTTCGAATCCCTCTCTCTCCGCTTCAATGCTGAAAATTAGCTAATTGCAAAAATAAACACCCAGTTTAGCATTCAATAATGCAAAGTTGGGTGTTTTTTTGTTTTTTTAAGATGAAACACATCTTTGCTCAGAAAAAGTGCCTGAATAAAACAAAGCCAACGAAAAGAACAATCAAGTCATGCTCTTTTCGTTGGCTTTTATATCAGTTTAATTGCCTAACCGCGGCAATGTATCAATCCAATATGTGTTCCGGAATGGATACAGTACTTAAAACTCCTCTAATTCGATAGTCTGTATCGGGTACAGTCATTATCATTGTCATATCTATGGGAGCAGGTGATTTGGTCAGAGCATTGCTTATAAGTTCCTCCCAATCCACATCTAAATAGGCTTGAATGATTTGTAACACGTATGAAGAACTGGCATCTTCGCCATACATTTCTATCTGGAAATCATAGAACTCCGACGTAGTGGTTGCGGCATCGGCAGGATTGTGCTTGTATAAGCGTAGGTTGGGAATTGCGTAGTTGGTGGGTGCCGCACCTGTACCGTAATACAGCGTGATAAAAAACTCGTAACCGTTGTCTTTTAGTATAGGCTTGTTGTCTATGTTATTTTGGTCGAACAGATAGTAGTCATGCGCTCCATTGTTCACTAAAAAGAGTGTGGTGCCTGCCGGTAATACCGGGTGGTTACTGTCATTGATCACGTATGCAAGATAGCAATCTGTAACTTTCACTTCAACGGTTTCCACATCCTTGGTAATATTGTCGGTAATGGTCAGTGTTGTACTTCCCTTCTGCATACCATATAAATTGATGTGTCCTTTTCTGTAATCCTCCTTATCGTTGTATTTTGAGTAAATGGCATTCAATATATTTTCATCCTCTATTGCCAAACTAATATCGCCACTACCGTTTATGATAGGAATAGAAGTAGCATTGCGCTCCAATCGTACTTCATAGTATCTTTTCTCAAGACTGAACGGAGCAAAAGTTTCATTTTCATTATTATTTTCGCTGCAAGCCATAGCAAGCAGACACATGATAAAAAGAATCGGGTTGATAAGTTTATTCATCATGGCTATGTGTTATCGTTTCTTTATCGTAAATTCCAGCTTCTGAAGTCCTTTTTTATAGACATTGGCAAGGATGAGGGCGTAACGGAGTTCTTCGCTCGGCTTCATGGATTGGGTGATATGGGCAAACTCCCTTTCAGGAATGACCTCCTTGAACATCGGACCGGACGATTCGTTACGCACCAGCCGTATTTCATCCGTAAGCGGTGACAATACAAATGAATAGATTGCCATATAGGGTACCTTATTGAATTTTAGCCAATTCGGATCTGCCATATCAAGAATACACTCTAACCAAATGCGGGCATTATCATAAGACGGAAGGCTGTGACCGTCGGCATAGGAAATTTCTCCATTCTCATTGACAATGATTTCCTTTTCTATGGCATACTTGTTAAAGGGGCACATATCGTAGTACTCAATGTCTTCCTCCGAATTGATTTCTTTATCCACGGGTATCTCCGGCTCTGTGACAATACGGTCTTGAAGGATTCTCAACAGCGAATAGGTACGGTCCGAAGCATC
>CAKVCR010000496.1 GCA_934725835.1 uncultured Odoribacter sp. | reverse complement strand
CGATACTGCCTGTTCCAATCTGACCCGTATCCTATCCGCCAATCCGTAAATATCGGTATAATTGGCATAAAATGTTGTGCGGTTTAACCCGGCGCGCTTACACAGATCCGATACAGTAATTTCATTTAGTTGTCTTGTCTGGAGCAATTCTATGAAAATGCTTTCTATCCGTTCCATAGACTCTTTTTTCCGCTTATTATTGGATATATTCATAAAGCCTCCTTTAACCCAACACTTGATGCGAAACTGATGATTGTTTTTATCCGATATGCTTATTATACTGATTTTACACCATAACAACAACTGTTGTTTTAATAAAGGAGGCTTTATTTATGAAGAAAAGCAGCTTTGCCGCAATGATCTCAGGTACAGTCAGCGGGGTTTTATTCGCACTTGGGATGTGTATGGCGCTCGTCCCGGAATGGGACGCATTTAAGCCAGGCATTATTTTCGGCTGTATTGGCTTAGCGCTTGGTTTTGCGACTTTGGTCATATGGAGAAAAATGGAGCATAAGCGGCCGGTCCGTCCCTCTGGAAAAAGCATTCTGTCGGTTGCCGTAGGCATTGCCGGCGCTTTAACGCTGGGCGTAGGGATGTGCCTGTGTATGGTTTGGGATAAGATGGCCATCGGCATTTTGACTGGTCTTGCGGGCATTATCATCCTGCTCTGCCTGATTCCCCTGACCAAAGGCATCAAAAATTGAAACTGCGCAAGACGGCTTTATCTTTGATTGAAAAAACAAGGACAGGTAAGGAAATCATTGCAAATCAAAGGTATCGCATCGTTCTATCTGCGGCCGCCGGATTCGCATTCAATTTGCTTTATGCCCTGTATCACGGCGTTGTGGGTATTATGAATCTCTCGCTCTGGTTTCTTACAATGTGCGCCTTTTATGGGATTTTAGCCACGACACGCTTTGCTGCAGTTCTGTGTGAACGCAAAAACAAAGAAATACCCTGCGACGGCATGGAAAAGTTTGTGATGAAACTATCGGGTATATTGCTGACAGTCTTAAGTTTTATACTTGCGGCTGTCAACTATATCAGTATGTCGCAGAATATCGCTGCAAAACATAGTGAAATCATTATGATAACAATTGCAGCCTATACGTTTTATAAAATTATTTTCGCTATCATCCGGGCAATAAAACAACATAAAAATCCCTCTGCGCTGCTCAAAACAATCCGGGGTATCCGCTACGCGGAAGCGGCTGCTTCAGTACTTACTTTACAGCGGTCCATGCTTGTATCCTTCGGCGAAATGGACGCCACGCAGATCGGCCTTATGAACGCGCTTACTGGAGCGGGCGCCTGCCTGTTTGTACTGGCGCTCGGTATATCTATGATCATAACAAGAAAGGATGTAAAAACATGCCAGAATCAAAATTTGTGAAAACAAATGAAAAAATCGCTGAACAAGTTGTCGATACCTATCAAAAAATTGAAGATACCGTAGTCGGCGCCTATACCAAAATTGAGGACGCTTTTGTGCAGCGTTATCTTACAAGAGACGGTGAAACCGTAGAAGAAGCAAAAGCGAGGTTAAGAAGAGAACAGAATCACCAGTAAAAATTCCCTGATTTCAATCCCTGTCCGCGAAGCTTTGCGGATAGGGATTTTTTTCTGTGATAAACAACAGCCAATGCAGAACGCGGCCCAATAATGCAGGCCAAATT
>CAKVCR010000495.1 GCA_934725835.1 uncultured Odoribacter sp. | reverse complement strand
TCAGACTATGTTTGCCGAATTTGAACTGGCGGCACATGAAGCGGTGGAAAACGGCGAAGTGCTTACTGCGGAATGGCTCTGTGAAAAATACAGCGAACTGAACCGCCTGTATTTCGGCGATCAGGTGGTATGCGATGAACAGATTGCTTACGAATGGGCCCGCATTCCTCACTTCTACCGCGCATTTTATGTCTATAAATACGCAACCGGTTACTCTGCCGCTACGGCCATTTCCGACCGAATCATCCGAGGCGCCGCGGACGGGAGTGAAACCAATGCCGCGCGTGACGATTACAAGAAATTCCTTACTACCGGCGAATCCGACGATCCGATTCAGCTTCTTCGGATTGCCGGTGTCGATATGGAAAGCCCGCAGCCGATCCTGGATGCTATGAATGTTTTCCGCACTCTGGTTGACGAACTGGACGCCATGACACGCTGACGGTGTTATCCGAAATAAAATGAATCCGAAGTGGAAAATGCAAAAGAGCGGGACTCCTCGATGAATAGAGAAGTCTCGCTCTTTTTAAGATTCACACAACCACTTTCGGTCAATCGTTCCTATCTTTCGTAAACAATTTCTCCCCGAACCATTGTTAAATCCGAAAGAATTCCCGGAATCTTTTCTTCTTCACAGGTAAAGATATCCGTATCCAGTAAAACCAGATCCGCATAATACCCTTCCTGAATTCTGCCCTTCCGGTCTTCAAGAAATTCCGCATACGCACTTTCGTAAGTATACGCGTCGATGGCGGTTTCCCGATCGACACATTCCTCCGCGTGGAATCCTCCTTCCGGCTGTCCGTCCAATCCTTTTCTTGTAATCGCCGTATAAAGGTTCGGGAACGGATTGCAGCTCTCTACCGGACAGTCTGTTCCGTAGGAAAGGTGAACTCCGTTCTTGAGCAGGGTTCCGAAGGCATAAGAGGTCGATGCCAACTCTTTCCCGCAAAGCGGCTCAACAATGGTCCTGTCATAATCAATAAAAATCGGCTGCGCATAGACCAGGATATCATCCTTTTGAATTCGGTTGAGAAGTGCCTTGTCCGTAATCTGGCAGTGAATCAGCGCATTTCTGTTTTCATTCTTTCCATTTTCCTGAACTTCTTCAAATGCCTCCAGAACGCTTTCCACCGCACCGTCACCGATTACATGGATGACCACCGGAATACCGTATTGCTTCGCAAGCGCCAAATAGCTTCGAATTTCTTCCATGCTGTGCCATTCCAGTCCGTGATTCTTCTGGTCCGGCATATATCCTTCTCTAAGAAGGGCCGTTCTTCCTCCCAGACTGCCGTCCCGGAACATTTTAACCGCACCGACCGAAAGAAGTGGATCTTCCCCGTAATCCGCATGAGCGAACTCCCCGGCCGTCAGGAAGGATTGAAACTGCTCCGCATTTGCGAAAGAAGTCTGCGAACGATAACGAATCTTTAACTCGCCCTTCGCCACCATATCCTTCAAAAACTCAAAACCGGCGTTCTGATCCTGGCAGGCCGATGTTCCGATATCATTACTCTGCACGCTGGTCAAGCCATGTTCAAAAGCGTAAGCCTGCGCGGCGCCGAGCATTTCGCGATAATCTTCCAATGTATACGGCGGAACCGCAAGGTTCGCAAAGGCGGTTGCGCTTTCCTTCAAAACGCCATTTGGCATGCCATCCGCACCAAGCTCAAATTCTCCGCCC
>CAKVCR010000494.1 GCA_934725835.1 uncultured Odoribacter sp. | reverse complement strand
GCTTTAATGCCGGATCCTTTAATATAATATCATAACAACTTTCAATGATTTGAGCTGAAGTATCCACTACAATTCCTGGAACGAAAACTCCATCTTCAACACTACCATCTAATTTTATATCAAAATTAAATCTGTAATGCTGCTGAGGCTTTACACCAACAATTGTTTTGGAGACCTTAAACTCTTCTTGTCCATTATCTAAAGATAGTTCCCATTTCAATATTCCTTCATTTACATTAAAATACCCCGCCCTTTGTTCGCTTTTTGTAAAGATTAATGTATCAATTTCATTGGTCACCAAAAGCGAATAGCTAGAAAAATTATCTTTTATTGCTTTCGAATACTGTGCAGTAACTTTCACATTTGCCTGTTTACAAATCATGGAAATTTCCTTGGTAACTCCAGCTTCTATTTTCACATCTTGTTCTGCCCGATAATAAGGCATTTCAAAAGCAGCTGAAGTATCTTTCCCATGGTGAGCCATCAATCGATAGCTACCTATAGGCAATAGAATACGTTCTGTAATAGCCAAACAATCCAAATACTGACCAATAATGCTTCCATCTGGTTTACAAATATCAAGACTATATATAGGCTGAGCAGCCTTGGTTTGCACCGATTTATCGGTTAAAAATTCTACTGAAAGCCAACCTCGACCACTAACGTCCGGTCGTTTATCCTCTCGCTGACACCCCAAAACAAGAAGACAAATCCAAAGTATGAGTACACATCTTTTCATCAACACAGCCTCCTCTTATTTCGTTATACGCACAACCAAATTTTGGGTTGTTCTACCACCATTAGTATCAACTATTGTAATTTTGAAAGTATGATCAAAATATGCTATCTCATCAGTAGCATCAGGAGATGTCACCATACTCATAAAGGCTCCAATAGAAAACAGATGCTCGGTTTTCCCTCGGATGGGCTTCTCTGAATCAACAATACCTAATTCCTGTACGGTAGCTTGAGCTTCTTGATTCATTGAAGCCAAATCACACAAATTCCATGGAGAGGATTCTGTCGCTCCCATTGCGTCTACAAACATAGAATTCATTAACGCATCAGTAGAACTCATGGACAGTAACAAATCCTGAATACCTCCATTTTCTGCCTTTAAATTAACCTCTAACACCACATTTGCCTTATCTGCATCTGATAAAATAACAGGCTGAGTAATATCAAAAGACTTCCCATTTAAACTACTCCCCTCAATAATCGGCAATTTAACAACACCTTGCTCGCCTCCACCAGGATTATCCCCCCAGCTTCCGGTATCTCCATTATTTCCAATAACATCACCAGAACCAGGTACAAATATATCTTGATTTTTTTCAGTCACACTATGATCCACCTTAATCATATTCCCACTATTATTCAAACTGGCAGAGGTTTTTACGCTCAGTTTGATTTTATGCCACTGTTTGGCAATCACATCATTTATAAAGAATGTTTTATCAACAGTGCTACCATCTTCAACGTATTGACCACGAATTGTTACAGCTAACTTTCCATCTGAAGGTACTGCAATATATCCGGTCTTATCTTTATTAGTCATATCAAATTGCAATGACACACCGTCATTTGTATGAATCAGACAAGATGGTTCCGCTACATTGTCAATAAACAAAGCAGTAAAATCAACCGTCAACTTTACACAAGCCAATTGACAAGTTACTTGAGTTTC
>CAKVCR010000493.1 GCA_934725835.1 uncultured Odoribacter sp. | reverse complement strand
CAGTACTGTAAGCAGTAGTGCTGTTACTTTTTTAGATATTTTTTTCATTTTGTATTCCCCTCTGTAAAAATGATTATACGCCAAAATCATTTTAACATATTTAACATATTCTTTCAATACAAGAAGCGCTTTTTGTGTAAATGTTTTTTTCGCTTTCTCATAAATAAAATATCAAAAATAAAAATTTTTTAAAAAGCATCCTTTTAAGCACTCTCCCGTGGCTAACAGACAGAGGGCAACAATGCTCTCGGAAACGGAGGTGCAATATATGAAACACAATCTTCAAATCAGTGTTTCGGACAAACCACAAAGAAACAGTATGGTATCCTGCAAAAACATCACCTTGCGAGAACGATTTTTGCGAATGCTGTTCGGCAGAAAGCAGAAAATCACAGTCCTTGTTCCAAGTGATTCTATTGAGGAACTCGCCATTACCAAGGTTAAAAAAGGAGACAGTTATGAACAAAATAACAGCATTACTTGACGCGATTACCGAGGTAATCAAAAACATTGGCACACTTACAGAAAGTCTGCAGACTGTTTCAAATCTCTTGAATGAGATAAAGAATACTGAGATTTCGAAGAAGTCAACCGTACATACTTCTGAAAGCTCGGTAAAATCAGAAACTGTAAAATCGAAGGTGTATTCCCTTGAAGATGTAAGGAGTGTTCTTGCTAAAAAAAGTCAAAGCGGACTCACTTCTAAGGTTAGAGAAATCATTGTAAAGTATGGTGGAAACAAACTGTCAGAAATTGACCCCTGCCATTACGAAGAAATCATCAAAGATGCGGAGGCACTTCAGAATGAGTAATCATGCTTTCCTCTCCCCTTCAAGTTCTCACAGATGGCTCAATTGCACACCAAGCGCCGTGCTTGAATCAAAGTTTGAGAACAAATCAACCAAAGCATCTGAAGAAGGCACAGTCGCCCATGCGTGGTGCGAGCATAAACTCAAAACCATATTACGCAGAAGAAGTGACGAGCCCATCTCCCATTACACAAACAATGAAATGCAAGAGTACACCGACTTATATGTTGATTTTGTACTTGAACAATTCAATCTTGCAAAACAGAAATGTAAAGATCCTTTGATTCTTATTGAACAAAAGGTTGATTTTTCAGAATATGTACCAAATGGTTTTGGAACAGCCGACTGCATTATTGTTTCTGAAAGCAAAATACATATCATTGATTTCAAATATGGAATTGGAGTATTGGTTGATGCCTTTGATAACCCGCAGATGAAATGTTATGCTCTCGGTGCTTTAAAAATCTTTGACCGCCTATATGACATCAAAGATGTGTCAATGTCAATTTTTCAGCCACGCAGAGATAATGTCAGCACTTGGACTGTTTCTGCTGATGAGCTCAAAGGCTGGGCAGAAAATGTACTAAAGCCAAAAGCAGAATTAGCTGTTAAAGGTGAAGGTGATTACTGTGTCGGTGATTGGTGTACATTCTGCAAAGCATCAGTAAGATGCAGAGCAAGAGCCGAAAACAATCTGAAGCTTGCACAGGAAGAATTCAGACTTCCCCCACTTCTTACTGATCCTGAAATTGAAAACATTTTATCTGTTATCCCCAATCTCACGAAGTGGGCAAATGAAATAATGGCATATGCTACCGAATCAGCTGTCAATCACGGCAAGCATTGGAACGGTTTTAAAATTGTTGAAGGACGGTCTGTAC
>CAKVCR010000492.1 GCA_934725835.1 uncultured Odoribacter sp. | reverse complement strand
TGCATAAAAATACAATTAGTGTTGTAATTTATGATTATAGCACCGCTTATGACAAAATGCAAGGCGGCAGAGCCGCGTATGTACAGGGGAGTTTTTTCTTTTGCTTTTCAATGCCCCTCCGCCCAATCAAATGTCGCCGGAGCAAGCTTTTCACCTGTTGCTGAGCATTTCAACATATCTTCTGAGCAAGTCAAGCAAGCACTCGTCGTATAGCGTGGAGTTTTCTGTGGTAGCTTTCATCAGTTTTTTAACGTAGCCCTTGTCTTTGAGTTGCTCTTCGGAAAGTGCTGAAACCAAGGTTTTAGTTTCCGCATTAGTAATGCTGCTCATTATTTTCTCCCATGCATTACTTACGAAAGACTCAACGGTGTACTTTGGGGGCGACTTTTGAGGTATGCTATAAAGATATTCGGTTAATTCATCAAGGCTGATTTCTATTGCTTCTTTCGGTGAAAACTTAACAGAGACGCGCTCTGTCCCTACCTTGTCCACATTTTCCCCCCGTAAATACAAACAATACTCTTTTTCAATTGTTTTTATCTTTTGCTTATATTCTTCAAGTTTATCTTTCCGGATAAGTTTATATGCATTTTCTATCGTAACCGTGTATTGCTTACTAAGGAAACTCAATGCTCGTTGTGCTATACCACAATCCATTATTTTTGAGAGATCCTCACGGTCAAATACTGCCCACGTTCCCCGCAGTTTGCCCTGTGCAATTCTATTTTTCTCGTAAAAAGGAGTCAGTGGTATTGTCTTTCTCTCAACCGACGCATTGGGCATCTCGGTTTTTACGATACAGTAGCGGTCATTCATGTATTTTGTGATTTCTTCACGCAATAGTCTTAATTCAGCATCTTCGTTAAACGGGTCCGATGGCGGTTGCTCGGTAGTATCTATCGTGGCACTTTCGTTCGGAACTCGTTGTTCCAGTCCCAGTTGCTCAGCGAATTTGCCCATATCTATTGCAATATGTGTATCTATTTCTTTTTTAGACATCGACGCAATCATCACAACGTTAGGTGCTGCGCTGTTGGAAAATTGATTAGGAATGATATACAGAGTGTCATTGCAATGAATATAATTCATATCTATTGATGGAACAATATAAATCTCACACACAGTACGGAGGTTTTTGATTGCATCAAACTCTTCAAGTGTGCTGGGTTCCATGGTATACAGGGTGCATCTCGCAGGGTTTTCCCGAATCCACTGAGCCACTTCAAATGAAACGCGGTTCAAGATCAGGATGGCTTCACCGTTCAGACCTTTAAGCACATCAGTTATTGAGTGAACTTTTGTAAATATGGGAAAAACCTTTTCTTTTGATTGTACCTCAATGGATTTCCCCCTAAACACCTCGAACAAACTCATAGTTTTCCCTCCCACACGATTTGCAGTTCATTCATCTATACAGAAAAGCTTCATCAGATATCTCGTTGTGCTGAAAAGAGTTTTCCAACATAATCGGCATTTGCTATAGTGCGACCTTTTCTGCCCATTTTTGTTCTTATTCTATCATGCCTCTATGTTGGCTTCAAGAGGTCATAAGCGCCTTACAAAGACTTTTACGGATAAAAGCAAACTATGAGAAAATATTATCTACCTCGTCTTACCTCAAGATTATTGATTATTTCGCTTTGATGTGATATAGTGATATTGACAGGCCGGAATGTTCCCCATTTTGGCAAAAACGATACAAATCTATGTGAAA
>CAKVCR010000491.1 GCA_934725835.1 uncultured Odoribacter sp. | reverse complement strand
CAGCACGGCCCCGAGAGCGCAGCCGCAGGCGACGAGAATCTGAATCGGAGTCGGCACGCTGTACTCCGACATCACCGACGCCGATCCTCTGGTAAAGCCGTGCCGTGCGAGACGCGCATCCAAATGATCGAACATATTTTGATATTCCGAAAGCTCCGTTACATAAGTATGTAAATTCTTAAATTCCAAGAATGGTTTGAAATAGATAACCCTTACATTTCGCTCCGTTACCGCACGGAAAAGGGTGTTCTCAATTTCTTCCGCGCCCTGATATCCGTAATATTGATAGCGGTACTGGATGTAATTCCACACGGAAAAGACCCGGACCGTATCATACCCTGAGGCCTGTGCCGCTTCCTGCACCCCATACTGCATGATATTCTGAAGCTGCGTTGTATTCTCAATCAGACCGATGGTAATGCCGTTATCGAGGATATAATTCTTCGCGAATTCCACCCCGTCATCATAACCGAATACGGCTTCTCCGCCGACAATGATATATTCCGGCGTGATTCCGTAACGCTCATATCCGTCGATGACTGCCTGTGCGTACCGCGTATCATTCCAGCCGTTATAGGAAAGGGTTCTCGGAATGACCTCCATCCCCTGATCCTGAATCTGCTGTACTTTTTCCGGCATTAACCCCAAACTGATATACATCAGCTTGGAGCCGTCGATATCGATTCGCTCGATAAAGCCTCCGTTCTTCGCGTTCATATACTTGTATTTTTCCGTATAAAGCGTCGTATCGGAGGTCCCGTTCAGCCAGAAATATCCGCTTTCTCCGTCCGGATTGATTGAAAAAGCGCAGCGCTCCGGCGCGATTCGGCTCGTAATCCCTTCTCGGACAAAATCCGTTGCCTCTTTGTTTCCGGTCGTAATCAGCACATCAAATCGGTCAATTTTTCCTTTCTCTTCGATGGCTTGCAAAAAGGTCTCCGGCAGCTTGTCCTTCCAAGAAGAATCTTCCATTACCTTTCCGAGGACTTCTCCGGTGACCGGCATCCAAGATTCTTCCATCAGGGTCATGATGTTCTCTTCCTGAAGACCTACTTTCGTAATTCCCATCTTTCGGAATTCCGACAGCCACTCGCCGGTATCCCTGTCACTTTGCTCCGCCATCTTTTCGATTTCCGCATAATCCAGTACGACATCATAGGTCTTATTCTTTTTTTCGATTCCGATTCTCGCGCCGATGACCGACATCGCTGCCACCACCGCGGCAAGAATAAGAATCGTGATCCTGACAACCGTCTTGTTTTCCCCGAAAAAACTTTTCATTTACTATGTACTCTCCTTTGTCCCTTCCCTTAGTTGATACTGTACTCTCCGCGCACCATGACCCAGATATCCGTCACTGCCGTGATTCCCCTTCCGTCACTTCGCGGCACCAGAAGCAGGTGGTTCAGTTCCACCGTAGTACCGGTCATTAAATCCGCGCCGCCGGTCAGGTCGGCAATACCGTTCTCACTGTTGCCGATGGCGGTCGCGATTCCGCTCCTCAAAATAATCTCCGTTCCGGCGCCCCCGGTCATTTTCTGACCCGCAGTGAGCTGAATCGGGGTATACCCGGTCTTGGCATCCACATAACTCTTCGATACCAGCGGATCATTTCCGCTTCCCGGTTCCGCCGTGTCCCCGAACACCGCGTAACCGCATGCCGCTGCCAAAACAACGAACACGGTAAGGATGATTGTAATGCTGCGTTTTTTCATATTGTTC
>CAKVCR010000490.1 GCA_934725835.1 uncultured Odoribacter sp. | reverse complement strand
GCATCGCCGAAACCGAAAGAACACGCAATGATAACATTGCATCCCTCATCGATCATGTTCAGTGCGGTACTCTTTACTTCCTGTGTATCTTCCGGAACATTCTCGCGGTAGATGAAATCCATCTTTCCGTCGAAATGCTCTTTCGAAGCCAGCGCGCCTTCATACATTGCCTGTGTGAAACCGCCGTCATTGATTGGTCCGATATAGATAAATCCAACCTTAAGCGCTGCATCGTCGCCATTGTCGTCCCCGCCGCCGCACGCTACAAAGCTGAGCGCCATGACGAGTACGAGAAGGACTGCCAAAAACTTTTTCATGTCTCTTTCTCTCCTTTTAGTTTCATTACTCTTTTCAGATCGTGCCATTCGATTTTCAAACCGTGCCATCCGATCATGCCATTAGAATTAAAATGCACTTGTATTATATTCTTTTACCGTTTCAATGTAAATAGCCTGTCCCTCTTTTTTCCGAGATAATTTTTCAAAAAGAGAAAGAAGTTCGGATATTACCGAACTTCAAAAATGAATTTCTTGTGTTTTATTCACATTGAGACCGACCGTTCTCCCCCACGGGATTCTTCCTTTTTTTCCGTTTTTACGGTGTCCGGCCGCGGTCTTCGTTTTCAGAAGTGCTCACGGTCTTCCCGCGGTGTCCGGCTGCGGTCTTCGTCCTTTCAGCAATCCTCGCGGAAGGTGATCTGCCCGTCGACAATCTTTTCAATTACGGCGAGCGAATGAACCTCTACCCCCAGCGCTTCCAGCTTTTTGCGGCCTCCTTGGAAGTATTTTTCTACCGCGGCGCCAAAGCCGACAACCTCTGCGCCTGCTTTCTGCGCGATTTCGCAAAGCGCCGCGCCGGCCTCGCCATGAGCCAGAAAATCATCCAAAATCAGCAGTCGATCCTCCGGGCCCAGATACTTTTTCGACGCGCGAAGCAGGGAAACCGTTCCTTTTGTGAACGACCGCGCCTCCGCCGCGTAGAATTCTTCCGTCATGGTATTCGGCGCCGCTTTTTTCGCGAAAACAACCGGCAGATACCCGAGACTGCGCGATGCCGCCACGGCAATCGCAATCCCGCTCGCCTCCACTGTCAGGATTTTATTCGGCTTTTTCTCCCGAAAAAGTTCGGCAAACGCCGCGCCCATTTCATCCATAAACGCCACATCCAGCTGATGATTCAAAAACCCATCCACTTTGACGATTTCCGTACCAATCGCACTTCCTTCATTCTGAATTTTTTCTTCTAATGCTTTCACGGCTTCTTCTCCTTCGTTTTTTCTTCCGCGCGGTTCGTCCGGCTTCTTCTCCTTCGGCTGTCCGACCGCTTCCGCTTGGTTCGCGCTCCGTTTTCTGTTTTTGCGTTCAGCTCGGGTTCACCTCGAGCATATCAGTAATGGCCTACCGGGTGTAGTTCATCCAGCACGGTGTAATTCGACATACAGGTCGCAATCAATTTCCCGCTTTCCTTGGAGTACGCCTCCGCGGCAAGCCGGATAAAGCGTCTTCCGCCCTTGACTACCTGCGTCTTAATCACCAAGGTTTCCGAGCCGGGCATCCGTGCAATAAAATTCGTACAAAGATCGACCGTCGCTACTGTCCGGTTCTCCGCAATCGCAAGCGACGCCACCCCTGTCGTTGTATCAAAGAATGTGCAGCAAACTCCTCCATGCAGCTCATTTCTCGGATTCTCCATCCATTTTTCAAGCTTAAATTCCACGGTATATTCC
>CAKVCR010000489.1 GCA_934725835.1 uncultured Odoribacter sp. | reverse complement strand
GGCTCATTTTGAGTGTACCTCGACGGAAAAAAGAGGATTACCATACAGGGTAATAATAGGGCAGACAGCTTTGAGTTGTCTGCCTTTTTAGCGCTTTGTGAAAGAATTTACGGAAAAAGAAAAAGAGGAAAAGACGTTTGCTCCGGGGGGGGGGAACTTTCCGGAGAAACGAAGGAGGAAACAGAATGGCAATTTTAAAACTCGAAGGACTGACAAAGACCTTTGAGGGCAAGAAAGGCAGCATCAACGCGCTGACGGATATCAATATCGAGATTGAAGAAGGGGAAATCTTCGGAATCATCGGTATGAGCGGCGCCGGAAAGAGTACACTGGTGCGATGTATCAATCTTTTGGAGAAACCGACAAGCGGAAATGTAGTCTTTGACGGAAAAGAACTGACAACCCTGAAAAAGAAAGATCTGGAACGGGAACGCACGCGGATTTCAATGATTTTCCAGCAGTTTAATCTGCTGATGCAGCGAACGGCACTCAAAAATGTCTGCTTCCCGATGGAATTGGCCGGCGTGCCGCGAAAAGAAGCGGAGAAGAAGGCGAAAGAGCTTCTGGAGCTGGTCGGGCTTTCCGATCGGGCAGGCTCGTATCCGGTACAGCTCTCCGGCGGGCAGAAACAGCGTGTGGCGATTGCAAGAGCGCTGGCGACGGACCCGAAAGTGCTCCTCTGCGACGAGGCAACGAGTGCGCTGGACCCAAAGACAACGAGATCCATTCTGGAGCTTTTGAAAGACATCAACCGCAAGCTCGGAATTACCATCATCATTATCACGCACGAGATGAGCGTTGTTCAGAAAATCTGCGGGCGTGTGGCCGTGATTGACGGGGGGCAGATTGCGGAAATCGGAAACACATCGGAGATCTTTGCCCGGCCGAAATCGGAGGCGGCAAGACGCCTTGTCTACCCGGACGGTCAGATGGAAGAAAAGTTTTCGGGCGGCAGCCTTTGGCGGATTGTGTTTGACGAAAGGACTTCCCGCCAGCCGATTATTTCCAATATGATTTTGAAATTCGGCGAACCGGTGAATATTATTTACGCCAGCATGCAGGACATTGACGATGCGGCGGTCGGGCAGATGGTCATCCGGATGCCGGCCGATGACGATAAAACGTCGGAAATGATTAAATATCTGAGAAAGCATGAGCTGAAAATCGAGGAGGTGAGAGAATAATGACAGAAATGATTTTACAAGGGATTTTCGAAACCCTTTATATGACCATCGTATCCACTCTGATTGCTTATGTAATCGGACTTCCTCTCGGCGTTCTTCTCGTCATCAGCGACAAGGGAGGAATCAAGCCGATGCCGACCCTGAATGCAGTCATCAGCTTTGTCGTGAATATTTTCCGCTCGATTCCGTTCCTGATTCTTCTGGTAGCCATCATCCCGTTCACACGGCTTGTGGTCGGAACGATGCTGGGTTCGACCGCAGCGATTGTGCCGCTTACAGTGGCCGCCGCGCCGTTTGTTGCGCGAATGGTGGAAACGTCGCTGAAAGAAGTAGACAGCGGTGTTATTGAAGCGGCGGAGTCTATGGGCGCGAGTGTCTGGCAGATTATCCGGAAGGTTCTTTTGCCGGAAGCGAAACCATCGCTTATTACCAATGCGACCGTAACCGTGATTACGGTGCTGGGATATTCGGCAATGGCAGGCTTTACGGGCGGCGGCGGACTCGGCGATATCGCGACGCGTTACGGACTTTATAAATTCGATAC
>CAKVCR010000488.1 GCA_934725835.1 uncultured Odoribacter sp. | reverse complement strand
GTACGGACGGCATATCGGGCAAAGTGCAAATAAAACTTGCCAGAGGATTAAGGAACTCTCGCTCTAACATATTTCCGACACCACGACCGCCGTTGGCTCTTTCCAAGATTGCTTTTTCATGTAGCATATCGACAATATCATCCACGATGATGTCAATGTTTTTTTCTGCCTTGATTGTCTTACAAATCTTACTGAGTTTATAATCGCAGATTTTTTCTGCATCGTGCTTGTTGATAAACTGGAACACAACAATATTATCTTCGCCGAGGCGGTTGAGCAATTCGGGCCGTCCATTGTCGTTGAAATACGATTTTACGCCCTCGGTAAGCATTGTCGTAACTTTGTTTCTGAACTCAGGAGTATCTTCAACCATCGGATCTTCGATAGTAATGGTAGGTACTCGGTGAGGGGTTGTTCTAAAGGCGTTTTGAGGACTGGTATCTTCTTTGGTCAATCCAATATTACTTGTGAAAATAATAATTGTTTCGCCAAAATAGACAGTATTGCCTTGGTTGTCCGTCATACGACCATCTTCGAGAATCTGTAGGAACTTATCCAAGATAGTAGGAGAAGCTTTTTCAATTTCATCAAAGAGGATTACACTAAAAGGTCTATTTTTTACTGCATTGGTAAGCTGTCCACCGCCTTCGTATCCCACATAGCCGGGAGGTGCACCAAACAATTTCTGGTCACTTTGCTCCAAACGATACTCACTCATATCAAATCGGATGCAAGCATTTTCGTCACCGAAAATGGATTCAGCCAGAGCCTTTGCGGTTTCAGTTTTACCAACACCCGTAGGACCAGCGAAGAACAAAATTCCCTTTGGCTTATGTGAAGCACCGGAGTGTTGCAATCCAGACAAACCTTTGACAGCTCTTGTAACGACGGTCTTTACTTTGCCGATTGCTTCGTCCTGTCCTTTTACTCGTTCCTCTAACTTGCTTTCGATATGTACGAGTATATCGTTTTCGAGGTTTTCCCACGGGTCATCAAGTACACCATACTTGTATAATCTAAATGCAAGGTTGATGTCTTGTGGTTTAATATCCTTACGATATGCCAATTGCAAGATCTGCCTAAGCTCTTGCAACTGCAAGCCCTCCGTCTCGGCAACAAACTGCTTTCCGGGTTCGTAATCTTCTTGGCTGAGCAACTGGAACGGAGCTAACTCACCATAAAGGTTTTCAAGATATAGCCGTCTTGTGTTTCTGTCGGGCACACAAACAGAAATCGTGCGAATGTTAGGGTTGTTAAGATATACCCAGGCAGGAATATCATTGTATTTATCAACAACCATGATGAGTGAGTTGCAAGATATTTGTGATGTTTGTACCGAAGTAGTAGCAGCCATAAGATTCAAGAACATCGTATTTGATTCGGCTTCCCGTAAATTACAAGCATCCAAGCGAGATGCAAAGTTCAGTACAAACACAACATTCTCTTTGTTTGAATACTCTGCTTTATCCGACATCGTTCGGCGGATAATTTCACTCACCCAAATGTATTGCTCTGTTCCGGGAGAGCCTTTGCAACCTTTTTTCTTTTCACTCGGCATCAGACAAACAGTGCACCCATGATTTTTGGTTGTTTCATTAGTAGAGTATCCATCAAACAGAGGCGAGAGCATCTTTCTTTGAGCGTCAATTGAATTTTCATAGCAGTAAAATCCATCAACAGGGTCAAAGAAAAACACAGCAGTTTCGTCTTCTTTGACTAAGCTCAAAATAGTTTGGTCCAT
>CAKVCR010000487.1 GCA_934725835.1 uncultured Odoribacter sp. | reverse complement strand
CGACGAGTTCAAGGCTGACGATATGGTTCTGGTCACCGTCGCTGACGGCAAGATCCAGTCCATGGTCAAGGCTGAGAGCAAGGGCGGCATGCTGACCAAGATCAAGGGCAACACCAAGACCATCAACAGCATTCAGGGCGTCATGGGCATTGACAAGGAAGACGTCAAGGTCAACTACACTGCCATGTACACCAATGGCTACGATCTGCTGACCCTCGGTTCCTCCTATAACTTCTACTTCGACACCTATGGCAATGTCATCGGTCTCGATGCGCTGGCCTCCAACTACGCTGTTCTCGACAGCCTGTACATCGACAGAGTCGAGGGCAAGCGCGGCGTTGACGGCCTCTTCGGTACCCCCTACTTCTTCAACGGCGAGAAGGCTGAGGGCGTTGCCATCGACGAGGTCATGGGCTATGATGTCAAGGACAATGCCATCAACAGCAACAGCTCCAAGAACGATGATTTCTACTACACCGTCTACTCCTATACCGTTGACAAGGACGGCGTCTACACCTTCGAAAATGGTGAGTTCGACACCTCTCGCTACGCTCGCTTTGTTGCCGGCAACAAGTACATCACCATTGATGAAGGCCGCCTGCAGCTGAACAAGGACACCCAGATCCTGCTCCAGACCTCCGAGTCTCCCGACGGCAAGATCGCGCACTACACCGGCTATGACAAGCTCCCCAGCTTCAGCCGCGCTTGGAAGGTTCAGTATCTGGACGTCAACAATGACGGCTATGTTGATCTCTTCTACGCCTGCGTTGAGGAGTTCACCACCCGCACCGTGTTTGTCTACGACGTTACGCCCATCTCCTCCGAGATCGACGCTGACGGCAACAAGATCGCTACCATTGAAGTTCTCGAGCTGGTCGACGGCGAGCTGAAGAAGGCCGACAAGCCTCTCAAGGTCTACTACGATTACTGGGATGCTGATGAAGCCGAGGTCTTCAACATCGATGAGATCGGCCTGTACGAGGTCACCGAGGGCGAGAACGGCGTCTGGTACGGTATCCAGAAGTTTGCTTCTTACTATGTTGATACCTACACCACTGACGGCAAGCGCATTACGGCTTACAATGCTGAGACCGGTAGTTTTGTTAACTTCGATCTTGACAACACCACCGCCATTGCCAAGTACGAGGGCACCTGGACCAAGGGCACCGTCGATACCGAGGATTGGACCGCCAAGAGTCTGAACAGCAACAGCTACATCTTCGTTCAGTATGACGATACCAAGGTCGGTAACACCTTCGATGCTCTCGCCGTGTATGATCTCTACATCAAGGCTCCCGTCACCGTTGATGGTGAGGAGACCAAGGATGTTGAGTACTACGGCAAGGACTTCAACAAGATCACTGTTACCTTCGAGCACGAGTACGAGAAGATCGCCACTGCCAAGATGGACGATGAAGATCTGACCGTCAAGTACTTCGACAAGGACGGCAAGGAAGTCACTCTTGCGCCCGAGGGCACCAAGGTCGCTTATGCTGAGGTCAGCTACGGCGCCGTTGTCACTGATGAGATCGTCATCACCACCGCCAAGCAGACCCGTGCGAACTGGTGCGAGCTGAAGCCTGACACGTACGCCTACGAGGCTCTGTCTCAGACCATCGTTGTTGAGGGTGACATCAGCAGCGCAGCTGCCGCCAGAAAGATCACTGTCAACAAGGCTGGCGGCGATATCACCGGCAAGAACCTGAAGGATAAGCTGGTCGCTGAGGCTCTGTACTGCCCGT
>CAKVCR010000486.1 GCA_934725835.1 uncultured Odoribacter sp. | reverse complement strand
CGCCCTTAAAAAGCGCAAAAGCCGCCGCGAGCAGCCCTTTAGAAGCCACCCGCGACGGCATATAAACAAAACGCGGTTCTTTAATAATCCCATCATTACCCACTTTACCCCAGGAAAATCTTAATTTAAAGAACGGTATCCAATTACTAACATTCTGCATAAAATTTTCTTTAGACACCAGCCAGGCAACACCTACTGCCGGGAAGAAACCCATTCTATTATTTTTAGTAAAACGTTCAGAACCATTATAGCCAAAACTAGCTTCTGCAAAATAACGATCTAAAAAGCCATAAGAACCTCGCATTGAAAAACTTAAATTGCGTTGCTCGAAACTATCAAACAAATCACTATTAGGAGCAGAATTAGCTTGTTGTGCTTGAAATACAGCAGTTAAAGATGTCTGATGACGATTATTCTCAATTCCTCCCCACGCAGAGGTATGTAATAAACGTCCTTCGTACACCCATTGAGTCGTTGAAAATGCAGCACTACCACCTGATGACGGTTGTTTAAGTGTCCTACGTCCATTAAGCACTAAAGTCAAAAAATGTTCACCTGTTTCAAAATCATAACCTCCATTATCTGTATCTAACCAATAATAAAAAGGAACTGTTGTAAAAGCATTCATATCATATCCAGTTTTCGACAGTGCTACAGAAGCTCTTAATTCCAACCCTTTCAATAATGTAGAAAGATTATGAATATATTCTGCACGAGTTGTAACAGAATAGCGTCCACGCTCTTTATAACCCGCCTGTAAACGAGCATAAGGATTTCCGACACCGGATTCAAGGCTTTCAATAGTTGCTCCAAAACGAAGGTGAGGCCAACTATATTCCTTATCTCCGGGATAGGTAGGTGCAAAATCCACAGGAGAAGCATTAAATGCCAAGCCGTATACTTCAGACGTTTCGGCATTCGGTCCGTGATATTTATCTATCGAAAAAGAACTATTCACTAATAAACGAATTGCATTGTTCAAATTTACATTTAAATTAATACGTGAAGATAGGGTTGAATTTTTAATATTGACATCAAATTGATTTAACCTATCTGTTTTCAACATACCTTGATCATGCGCATAATTAACGGAAGCATAATACTGCATCAAATCCGAACCTCCTCGTACATTTACACCTACCCGATGATTAACTGAAAAATTTTTAAATAAAATGTTATACCAATCATTAGCAGGATACACATAAGATGGATAGCGAGGATCTCCTGTACGTTCTATTTTTGTTAAAGCATAAGCAGGTGTTGCATTAGGATTACGTGCTAACAACGCCTCATTATACATACGCATATATGTTTTAGGATCTACGACGTCTATTTCTTTCGTCGGTTTAGAAGTTACAGCTTCATAACGAACTGTAGTATACACACTTCCAGCCTTTCCCTTTTTAGTTGTCACCAGAATCACTCCATTCGCTCCACGTGCTCCATACATCGCCGTTGCCGAAGCATCCTTCAACACGCTAAAACTCTCAATATCTTCCGGGGCCATACGCGCCAAATCCAAACGGGAAGACTCCACTCCATCAATTAACACCAAAGGCTCAGAAGAACCGTTCGACGAACTAATGCCACGAATATAAAACTTGGTGTTCATCTCCTCCTCCGTCAATGCTCCCGGAGCACCACCTGTTTGCCAACCAATTATTCCTGCAATCTTACCGGTTAAACTTGCTGTTAAATCGCTGCTCGAAGATTTTAAATCCATCGGACGTACAGTTGTGATAGCAGAAAC
>CAKVCR010000485.1 GCA_934725835.1 uncultured Odoribacter sp. | reverse complement strand
TGGAAAGAATCGCTCAGCTAAGAAAAGCAGGATGTCTTGCGGCGGCACTGACATGGAATGGCAAGAACGCATTGGGCGGGGGAGCGATGTGTCCGGAAAGCGGACTTTCCGCCTTTGGGAAAGAAGCGGTCCGTGAAATGGAACGATGCGGGATGCTTGCGGATATTTCTCATTTGAGCGACCGGAGTGTGGAGGATTTTTTGAAGGTGTCGTCCGCTCCGTTTCTTGCGACACATTCCTGCTGCCGGAGGAAAACACCGGAAGCGCGGAATCTGCCGGATGAGTATATTGTTGAGATGATTTCCCGCAAAAGCCTGCTCGGAGTGAACTTTTATAAACAATTTATCCGAAATCCGATATCCGGCGAGGCAGGGATACAGGAAATTGTCGACCATATGGAGCACATTCTGGAATTAGGCGGGAGAGATATTCTTGCGCTCGGCTCCGATTTTGACGGGGCTGATATGCCGGACGCCCTTGCGGGGGTGGACCGGATGGAAGTGCTTTGGGATGCGGTAAAAAAACGTTTTGGGGAGGAACTTGCCGAAAAGATTTTTTTCACAAATGCAATGGATTTTTTTCGACGGAGTTTTTCATAAGCGGCGGATTTGCGGTCTTGCAAGGAACCAGGCAAGGCCGCTTTTTTATTTTCCGGATTTGAGCTGCGCGTATAAAACGATGCAGATGCGGGAACGGTAAATAAAAAGGAGGTACAGCAATGGCAAAGAGAAAAATCGGACACCAGTCTGTCTTTTTCGGAAATAAGCCGATCATTTCCGGTAGGTGTTCCGTGGTCGGGAAAAAGGAAGGCGAAGGGCCTCTCCGTGAGTATTTTGACATCATTCTTCAAGATGACATGTACGGAGAAAAAACCTGGGAAAAAGCAGAAAGCAAAATGCTGAAAGAAGCAGTGCTGACGGCGGTAAGGCGCAGCGGACTTCCACTCCGGAAAATCGATATGATGCTGACGGGGGATTTGCTCAATCAGCTGATGTCCAGCGCATTTATGGCTCGGGATCTGCCGATTCCGTTCCTCGGACTTTACGGAGCCTGCAGCACGATGACACAGGCGATGCTGACGGCGGCAATGCTTGTAGACGGCGGATACGGGGATCATATCCTGGCAGGCGCTTCCAGTCATTTTTGTACCGCGGAACGGCAATTTCGGATGCCTTTGGAACACGGAAATCAGCGACCGCTTTCATCCCAATGGACCGCAACCGCAGCGGGAGCGGTGGTGATTTCATCGGAAGTACAGGAGGATACCGGCGCTTTGCTTCCGGTCCCGAAGACGATTTGCCTTACAGGAGGAACGATTGGGAAAATCATTGATACAGGAATGAAGGATACTAATCAGATGGGTGCTGCGATGGCGCCGGCGGCCGTGGACACGATACTGAATCATTTTGAAGATACCGGTACGGTACCGGAAGATTATGATGTTATTCTGACAGGAGATTTGGGATTCATCGGGAAGGAGATTGCGATGGACCTTTTGACCGGCGCGGGAATTCGGAAGAAAACACTGGAGGATATTTATGACGACTGCGGCGCGATGCTGTACGGCAAGGAGCAGGATGTCCACAGCGGCGGAAGCGGATGCGGATGTTCCGCATCGGTTTATACTGCGTTTTTGCTTCATAAAATGCGGAAGGGTGAAATCCGAAAGGCATTAATCTTGTCTACAGGCGCGCTTCTTTCTACAATCAGCCCGTTCCAAGGAGAATCCATTCCCGGGATTGCGCACGCGGTGTCGC
>CAKVCR010000484.1 GCA_934725835.1 uncultured Odoribacter sp. | reverse complement strand
TGCTCATTTGGGAACTCAAACCGATAAAACCATTGCTCGTAAAGCAACCGAAGCATTTGCGCTAAATTATCATTTATGATATAATAAAATAACTCTTGTGGTGGCAAGAGAAAATCAACAAGGAACCACCACTCATAGGAGTTCTTTATAAGGAGCATACCTATGAAAGACAGTATTACAAACAGCATTATTCAACAAATGCTTTCGGTGTTGGACAATGCGCAACTAAAACAGTTGAAAAAGGCAATCGAAGCAACGTTAGCGGACTATGAAATAGTAAAATGTGATGAAAACAAGCAAACTGAAACAGATGAAATAGTAATAGAAAAGTTCCTATCGGCTAAAAGGGTAGAGGGATGTTCGGAAAAATCGTTACGCTATTACAAATCCACCATAATGATTATGCTTGGGAAAGTCGAAAAGTCGATAGATCATATTACGACAGACGATTTGCGTGAGTATTTAACGGTGTATCAAAGTGAGAAGAATTCAAGCAAAGTAACGATAGACAATATTCGCCGCATTTTATCGAGTTTTTTCTCGTGGCTTGAAGATGAGGATTATATCTTGAAAAGTCCTGTAAGGCGAATACACAAGGTTCGGGCGGCGGCTACAATTAAAGAAACGTATCCCGACGAAGCACTTGAACTTATGCGTGATAACTGCGATAATTTAAGGGATTTGGCTTTAATTGATATACTCTCGTCAACAGGGATGAGAGTTGGCGAACTTGTAAGGTTAAACCGAGATGATATAAACTTTGAAGAAAGAGAATGTGTCGTTTTCGGCAAAGGAAGCAAGGAACGAATGGTTTATTTCGACGCACGGACAAAAATTCATCTGCAAAACTACCTATCAAGCCGAAAAGATAGCGAAAAAGCCTTGTTTGTGGGCTTAAAAGCACCTTATAAACGGTTGTCAATTGCAGCGATAGAAGTTCGATTGCGGGAACTTGGAAAGCGGTTGAATATTGCAAAAGTTCATCCGCACAAGTTCAGGCGAACACTTGCAACGAGAGCGATAGACAAGGGAATGCCGATAGAGCAACTGCAACACCTTTTAGGACACGAGCGAATAGATACGACGTTGCAATATGCAATGGTAAAGCAAAGTAACGTAAAAATAGCACATAGGAAGTATATAGGGTAATGGAAAAACTGTACGAACACAAATTATGTGAATTATACTCAATTCATTCGGGAATTTCATCGGCGAAAGATCAAGCAGGACACGGATACCCGTTTTTATCTTTTAAGACTGTTTTTGATAATTACTTTATTCCCAAAGAACTTCCTGATCTAATGGACTGTTGTGAGAAGGATTTGGAACAATACTCTGTAAAGCGTGGGGATTTGTTTTTGACAAGAACAAGTGAAACCGTCGATGAATTGGCAATGAGTTCGGTCGCTTTACAAGACCAAGAAAAAGCAACTTTTAGCGGTTTTCTGAAAAGACTTAGACCTAAACAAGAGAAAAAGATATGCCCAGAATTTGCAGGATTTTATTTTAGAAGTCCTTATTTTAGGCGGCTGATAAATAATTATACAACGCTGACAACGAGAGCGAGTTTTAACGAGGATATTTTTTCTTTTTTGAAAGTTTATCTTCCTGAATATCATAGTCAAGAAAAAATAGGGCATACGCTTTACCTTATTGAGCAAAAAATAGAGAACAACATTTGTATAAATGATAATTTAGCGCAAATGCTTCGGTTGCTTTACGAGCAATGGTTTTATCGGTTTGAGTTCCCAAATGAGCA
>CAKVCR010000483.1 GCA_934725835.1 uncultured Odoribacter sp. | reverse complement strand
AATACACACAGATCTTCACGGAGCTGGAAGCTGTCGCAAAGGTGCAGTCCATCAAAAGCTTCAACGCCATGGAAGGCATTGTGGCCAGCGATGAGCGTATCGTCGCCATTGTATTGGGTCTGCTCCGCAGGGGTGATTCCCTCCCGTTCCAGGAGTTTTCGCAGGCTTTCTTTTCTCCGATAGACCAAGTTGGTAATCTGCTTCACCGTTTTTCCCGTAACCTCCGCCGCCTGCGCGTAGCTCATCCCTTCAAAATAAGTGAGATAGAGGACTTCCCGATAGTCCGGGTTTATTTCGTTCATGCAGAGATGCAGGATGTGCGCCCGCTCTTTCGTTTGCAGGACTTCCTCCGGCAAAAGGAGGCCGTCCGGCTCCACGGCCAGTCCGTCAAGGCTGAAAAAAATTTTTCGTTTGCTTTTGCGGCGCAGCGCCATGTGCCGCGCGGCTTTATACAGGTACGCCCTGAGACCGCCGTCCCGGATCCTTGGCTTTTTCGTGAACAGATAGGCAAAGACATCGAGCATCAGCTCCTCGGCCTCGTAAATGTCGTGCAGGTATCCGTCGATATATAGGGTCAGGGGATCGCCGTATTTTTTCATCAGGGCCTCCAGCCCTGCGTCGTCACCGCCTACATACCGGCGATATAAAGTCTCGTCGCAAGCCATGCCGTTCACTCCTTCTCTTCTTTAACGGGATATTCCGGCGAGATAATCCCAAAAGGCGCTGATCATGCTTTGATCGCTGATGACAAAGGCGGACATGGGCGCGTCGATTTTCGACATGATGACAAGTGTAAAGCGCAGAGTTACAACACGCAGAGTGCAGAGCGCGGAGTGTAAAGTGCGAAACGCAGAGTGCAAAGCGCGGAATGCAGAATGCAGAACGCGAAACGTAAAGTGCGAAGTACAACACGCCAGAGTGCAGAACGCGGAGTGTAAAGTACGAAACGCGGAGCGCAAAGTGCAAAATGCGGAATACAGAATGCAAAACGCAAAACAGCCCCGGCGCATGCGCGCCGAGGCTGTTTTTTCGGTGAAGCCGGTTTTTCTTTGAGAACTGCGCAGGTTTGAGTGCGGTGTCTATTTTTCGCGGTGGGTCTCCAGATATTTCTTTTTCGTGGCGTTGCCTCCGCGAATGTGCCGCTCGGCTTTGTTGGTGTCGAGAACAATTTTCACCTCGGACGCCAAGGACGGATTGATTTCGGAGAGACGCTCGGTAATGTCCTTGTGGACGGTCGATTTGCTGACCCTGAATTTCTGCGCCGCGCCGCGCACAGTAGCACCGGTTTCCAAAATGTAGCGGGCGAGTTCCAGCACCCGTTCTTCTATATAATCCTTCATTTTGTAATATTTCACCGTCCTCGCATTGATATTTGGATGTGACTTGAGCTAAATCGGGTTATACTGCAATATATGAAAGGCAGATATGGGATATGCCCGCGAAAAAAAGTCGTACTTCTGTAAGTTGGCCAAACCGATCGGACCGCGAATTTTGTGTGAGGTCTCCGGCCTCCAGTAGCTTCCGGCGCACCCACCCAGCACTTGGCCTCTGCCCGCTGTCCCCTGGCGCCTTGCGGCATCACCCTCCGGCACTTGACATTCGGCATCCGACCTCCAACCTCTGCCCCGGCACTCGATATCCGGCTTGCGGCATCGCCCTCCGGCACTTGGCTTCTGCCCTCCGACATTTGACACTTGCTTCATGGAAAATCTGCTGGTGCGGAGGCCGAAAATATCTTTTTTCTTTGGTTTTCTTAAAAAGGTTCATTTTTTGTGAG
>CAKVCR010000482.1 GCA_934725835.1 uncultured Odoribacter sp. | reverse complement strand
CTGACGGTCTGCATCTGTAATTTTCTTTTCAGGAATCGGCGACTCGAAAGATCTCAATCTGTCTTCTTGTTCTCTTTTGCTGAGTGTTTGCCATTTACTGATTTCAGAATTAATCATCTCTGTCGGTTCATTCGTTGGCAACAAAGCTAATCCGTTTCCATGAGAAAAACCTTTGTTGCTGACATCTCCATCCCAACAAACCGTATATCCGTTTTTCAATGCATTATTCATGACCTCCATCAATTCATCTATCGGAAGGTTATAATAACGTTCGTGAGCCCAATTATCAGGTATAGGCACTTCAACAGGCTGATAAAACGGGAATGCTTCGTAAGATGTCAACTCTACATAGTCATCTAATTTCAATCCCAACGATTCTGTAAAGGTCTGAGGAGTATATTCTTTCCCTTCATAAGAAAACTTATCAGGCACTTCTCCTAGATAGGTGTCGATATAACGGGCAAAAGCTGTACGCCAAACGGGTGTCAACTGCCTGTTGGGGTTTTTATTGACTCCTTCAAGCAAGCCTTCAAGAGCAGCCACTAATTCAGAATGTATATGAAAATCCCTGCCATACTGTAAGCCGGTATAAATAGTTTCCGGCACTATTCCATATTTTTTTATCATATAGATGACATCATGGGCTTGCCCTCCTTCACTAAAATTATTCTTTCCATGAAATTGCACATAACGAATCCCTTTCACCAAATATGCATTGCGGGCAACAAATAATTCCGACAGGTCATATTCCGGTTTACCCATTCTCAACAACTCTGACTCCAAAAACGAAACCGTTGCATAACACCAGCATGTACCTACGCTCTGCTGGTCTTTGACCGAAGTCGTTTTCAAATCAGCAATTGTTTCAAATTTATACCCCGAACGAGGTCCTTTGTCGCTTTGCGCTGACAATGATGCTGTTGCTATTCCTAAAACAACAGCCGACAATAACAATTTTCTTATCATGATATTTTGATTAGTTTGTATTATTTAGCGGTGCAAGGTAAACAATTATTTATTAAAAAAGAAAGTCAATTATTTTTCGCAGGGATTATTCTCTAATGCGTATAAAAAATAACCCAATAAAGCATATAAGAGCATTTAATAAAAGGATTTCAAAACCAAAACGATATCCCCACAACCATTCTTCAGAATGGCAATTTATAACGTACGCCAAGATGGGCGATACTAAGCAAACAAACGGTATCCGGTGCTGTTTAACATTATATTTTGTCAGCATTCCAAATGCAAAAAGTGCTAATATTGGTCCGTATGTATACCCGACCGCTTTAAAGAGAGTGTTTATAACGCTACTATTATTTAATTCCCGGAAAAGAACAATTACTAAACACATCAACAAAGAGAAACCGACATGTACCCAGACCCGTTTGCCACGTTGTCGGTTATTCTTAGGGTCCAATTTCAAAAAATCAATAGAAAAAGAAGTTGTCAAGGCGGTCAGTGAAGAATCTACGGATGAATAAGCTGCTGCCGTTATTCCCAATAAGAAAAAGATTCCTGCTGTCATTCCAAAATGGTTCAATGTCAAAAAGGCAAATACATCATCCGTTTTTTTCGGTAGTTCAATCCCGTTGCGAGACGCATAGCTATATAACAATACTCCCAACGTTAAAAATAGGATGTTGGCCAACAAGAACATTCCGGAGAATGAAAACATATTTGTTTGGCATGCTCTCACGGATTTACAAGTCAGATTCTTCTGCATCATATTTTGATCCAAACCATTTAAAGCTACAGTAATAGCAATCCCTGCTATAAACT
>CAKVCR010000481.1 GCA_934725835.1 uncultured Odoribacter sp. | reverse complement strand
TCCCGTTGCAAGCTCTCTATATGCTTTATTTTAGCAGCAATAGAATCACGTTGTTCTTTAGTTGTAGCTCTTTCCAGCGAAAGTCCCAAACCTCCCAAATTAAAATTACGAATATAATCATCACTCCAAAACTGCATCATTGCTTGAGCTGCCAACTGGTCCTTAGTCTCTTTTTCCAACACATAAGGAGCAGAAGGATCCTTATATGAATATCCATTAATGTTAATAGTAAGCTTCATAGGCTCACCATCTAAAAAAATTGTTCGAAAACCATACTTTGTACCGGTAATCATTGCGCATTGTTTTTTGTCAACTGCACCTTTCAATACAAAAGTACCATCCTTAGCCACTACCGCTGAATCTAAAAACTCTCCCTCTGCATTCCCTCCTTCCAAAGTGCGCAATTGAAGCGTGTTGCCTGCTCCATCCTTCCAAACACCTGTTATATTATAAACCACTTGAGAATGAACGTTCCCGTAAAAGAGACAACAAACAATCAAACTTAAAAATCCTCTTAACATCATTATCTACTCTTTATTAAAATAATCTCTAGGAAGCGGATCATTCGGACAGAATGAATTCTGCAAAGCAATCGGGTCCATTCCCATTTCATTAACCATAAAACTAGCGATTAAAGACGCTCTCTGTTTCACTATATCAAAACGAGCAAAAATACGATCCATTTCACTCTTTGGCGTTGACATCAAAAATGCCAAATAATCCCCTAAATCATCACCATTTTTATGGGGCATAAAATAACCATAATCAAGAAAAGCATTCGCTCCTACAAAACCTTCTGTATATAAAACATAATGGTATGCATCAAACTCTCCATCCGGATCAGCATTCTCCTCTTCATCAAAAGAATAGATAAACTGATACGACACTAAAGCAAAAAACTCATCCGGCACTGTCATTGTATTATAAATATTACTCATGATTGCAGCCACGATACCAGAACTCATGGCATCCCAATCTCCGTCTGTGAAAGATTCCATCTTCAAACCAACGTTTGAAACCGCCAGACCATGATTATTCGTAGCCAATGTATTAACCAAATTAGATTTATTGTAAGAAGAAGCATTACAAATTGAATCTACCAGATATATTTTTTTAGGTAAAAACTTAGCTATAAATGCTTCCGGATAACCGGCAAACACGTTTTCCAACATAAATGTCACCATCTGTTTTACATAAGTCTCATTCCCCGTTTTCACCGGTACATACCAATAAATATTCCGTCCGTTCCACGTCGTATAAAATTCTTTCTGATTAAAATCATACAAAATAAATGTACCGTATTTCTCGTATACTGAATAAATCAATTCTTCCAATGATCCGGCCTCACCTCGAGGTAAATCAAAAGGAGGCTTACTTAATTCCGATATCGGAGTTATTGAATCCTCTGAACCACATGAGGATATTCCTGTGAGGAATAGTACCAACATGATATATATTATTCTTTTCATCATATTCATCTCTATTTAATATTAATTACCAACAATCGTTTCTCTAGAATTATTCGTTACTCCGTCATTGTATTCCGTCTCTGAAAGAGGTATTGGCAACAAATAATTCTGACTTTCCTGTTTCAACACATATGTCTTTGAAGTTGTCATTGAAGAATAAAATTCATGTATTATTTCAGGCATACCCTGACGACGCAAATCCCAAAAACGCATAGCTTCCTCAAAACAAAGTTCCCGACGTCGTTCCTTCCAAATAAATTCAATCAACTCCTTCTGTGAAGCAAAATCTGAAACCTCCTTTGCCTGGTAGGAATCCTT
>CAKVCR010000480.1 GCA_934725835.1 uncultured Odoribacter sp. | reverse complement strand
TAAATTCCTCCATTATAAAGATTTAAAGTGATTTACAGTTACTACAAATATGGCTATGATATGCTCCTCTACAATTAGGTCCAGTATAACTGCTAGCAGAATATTTACCTGTATGATTTCCATAAGTATCATAACAAGGGAAATGCATTACACAATATCCACTTCCATTTCCTCCTTCCTCGCTCGTCAACGCCTCCACATTTGCCAGCATAAATCTTTCTGCCTCCGACATGGTCATTCTTTCATATCCCATATATCCTACGTAGCTCATCGCACAAAACAAGAACGATGCCACTAAAAATTTAATTTTCTTCATAATTTTAATCATTATAAATGTTCGCTTTTTCAATGCGCCTTCCATTCAGACTAATGCAAAACCTTGTTTTGTCAAGTCTCGAGTGGAAGGTCTTTTCCTCCCGTTCCGATTACGTTATAGACAATTTATTACTGTTTCTTCTCTAAAATTTTATGTCAACACTCAAAGAAACACCTTTTCAATTGAAAATGAAAATTAAACGGTTGCAAATCGGTTGCAAATTCTCGATAGCAAACTATATGCTTATTTATGGATTTCAGTGTACAGTAAAGGTTTTTATTGCATTATATACAGCATTATTGTTTATTGTAAAAATCTGACACTCTCCACGAGAATTTATCCCAATGAGATTCATTTTGCCTATCTCTTCATCATAATAAATATCTTTAACATTGATATTCAATTTTATATTACCTAATAAATTTCCATTCCAATCGAACACACACAGATTATTACATAACAAATTGTCTCTTTCAGGATTTTTTACAACCTCAGAATATGGAAGCCCATTAAATAATGCAAAAATATAATCATGTGATGTCGTTATGGAAGTAAATCCAATCGTTGTTTTAGTTGAAAAAAGGGATATATTCTCATCTTCATTATTAATCACCTCAAATTCAGGCTCCTGATAAATCTTCTGATAGATTATCTCTCCCTTTGCTCCATCAAAAGACGAAATACACAACGAAGCTCCAGCACGTGAAAACCAAGCAAACCTATTTTGTTGTTCACAAACTGCCAATAATCCATCCGAAAGCCCGACTCCACTTGTCTGTGCATTTTTGTATAACGAGTAATCACCGAATGAATAATATACATCATTCCTTTTATCTTTTACACTAAACCGATTGTTTATCGAATCAGAAGAACATATCACAAAATTTTCAGTCTCAATCGAAGAATAAAAATTATCCACATTTGAAATACGAGCCAAATGACATTGATTGCTGTCAATACTAAAATAAATTTTCTTTTTACTAAAACCATCATAAACATATAGTGTATCCTTACCAACCTTATGGATAGAAGTTATAATCAACGCTTCATTCTCCGCTTTACCTTTTTCCAATAAGTTTGTAATACCCTGACCGCCCCAATGATAAAGAGTCAGCAAATGCCTGCTGGAATTATCTGCTAAAAGTACAAAATCTTTATATGGTAAAATAAAACATGGATTGCCTAAATCATCACATTCAATACTTAATGTATCACTAACAACAAGATGATACGTTTTTGCTCTTCCGATAAAATCTTTATTATTTTCAACACACGATACCAAAAGCAAAATACATGCAGCAACAATATATTTCATACCTTAAATTATTAAATAAGCTGTCCCGTTAAACATACAAGTATTTTAAAATAAATTATTGCTATTACGGGACAGCCATTTTATTCTACTTCAATTCGTTATAATTCCACCCTAACCAAAGGTCCGGTACTTCTATCACCAGCAGAAGTGGTACACGGC
>CAKVCR010000479.1 GCA_934725835.1 uncultured Odoribacter sp. | reverse complement strand
GTACAACGGGAATTTCTCTCCCGGAAATCCACTTAGAAGCAGCGGATGCGGTAGACAGCTTCTTCATTTACGATGCTACTTCCTGTAAGAACTGTGTCTCCGTTGAGATGGGACCGAATATCAAACCATTCCCGCGCAACACCGCCCTTGCCGACACTGTCACAGCCGAAATTACGCTCGTCGCGGGCAACAATATTACAACGGACGATATCATGCCGTCGGACTCCAGACTGCTTCCATACCGCTCCAATGTCCCGCATCTCGCAAATTACTGCTTCGAGAAAATCGATCCGGAATTTGCCGGGCGCTGCAAAAAAGCCGGCGCCTGCGCCATTATCGGCGGCGAAAACTACGGGCAGGGTTCAAGCCGGGAGCATGCGGCGCTCGCGCCTCTTTACCTCGGCGTAAAATTCGTTATCGCCAAATCCTTCGCGCGGATTCACCGTTCCAACCTCATCAACAGCGGAATCATGCCGCTTGTCTTTGAGGATGCCGCGGATTATGACAGCCTCTCCCTTGGAGACACACTTGTCATTGAAAACGCAAAAGAACAGGCTGCAAGCGAAAGAATTACGGTACAAAACCGCACCTCCGGCAAAACCTTCCATGTAAAAGGCGGTTTTTCGGAACTGGAAACCCAAATGATTCTTGCCGGCGGCAAAATCAATTATCTTAAAGAAAAAGAATAAAAGGAATATAACAGCTATGACAGATTCTATTAAAAAAGATTATCTCCGGGATTTTGAGCTGCTGATTCAGGAACAGCTGCTCCGCGCGGAACGCCTGAAAGAGGGCGGCGATTTTACGAACTTTTCCGAACTCGATAAGATTGTCATCGGCCTCGCATCGGGGGACGGCATCGGCCCCATCATCATGGCCGAGACCGTAAAGGTCCTGCGCGCGCTCCTTCACGAGGAGCTTGCCGCCGGCAAAATCGAACTTCGTGAAATCAGCGGACTGACTCTGGAAAACCGGATTGCCTGCGAAGAAACCGTGCCTCGCGATGTTCTCGCACAAATCCGGGAGTGCCCTGTTCTTCTCAAAGGCCCGACTACCACACCGGATAAAAACAGCGGACTTCCCAATCTGGAAAGCGCCAATGTCACCCTTCGGCGAGAGCTTGACTTATTCGCCAATGTACGTCCCGTTCTGATTCCCCAGCTCGGCATCGACTGGACCTTCTACCGGGAAAATACCGAAGGCGAATACTCCCTCGGAAGCCGCGGCATCCTTGTTTCGGAGGATCTTTCCGTAGATTTCAAGGTGACAACAACAGCCGGCACAGAGCGCATCGCACGCGCTGCCTTTGAATTCGCGAGGGCCAACGGTAAAAAGCGCGTTTCCATTGTCACAAAAGCCAATATCATGAAAAAAACCGACGGCAAGTTCCTCGATATCTGTTATCGTATCGCTCAGGAATATCCGGAAATCCATACGGATGACTGGTACGTCGATATTATGGCCGCGAACCTTGTCAATCCGGAAATCCGAAGCGACTTTGAGGTGTTTATCCTTCCGAATCTGTACGGAGACATTATCACCGACGAGGCGGCACAGATTCAAGGCGGTGTCGGTACCGCGGGTTCGGCCAATATCGGCGGCAAGTATGCCATGTTTGAAGCCATCCACGGCAGCGCACCGCGCATGGTCAAAGACGGCATTGCGGACCGGGCGAATCCGGCCAGCCTCATGAAAGCAGCTGCCATGCTTCTCCGCCACATCGGAATGCCGGCGAAAGCGTCGCTTCTTGACCGCGCCGTTTCCATCGCGTCCGACACGCTGGACATGTCCGGCAC
>CAKVCR010000478.1 GCA_934725835.1 uncultured Odoribacter sp. | reverse complement strand
TCCGCATAACCATGCTTCTTTCTCTTTTGCATAATAAACCCCGAAAGTTTTTTGTCTAACTTTCGGGGTTCACTTCAGTATTCACACCTTCTTTATCGACCAACTTAAATTATGCTTATTTCGTCTTATATTTTTCAATAATACCCCTGATTTTATCTTCAGTTAAAGCTGTTTTTTCATCCGCAATCCCACTCTCTCCATGCGGATTTCCTTGCCAACGTACAATCCCCTTGGGATCAATGATAACTACAGAAGGAATACCATCCAATAAGAAAGCATTAAACAATTCATAGTTAGGGTCAGTAGACTGAAAAAACTCTATTGGCACAAACTTCTCATTCGATTGTTTTTTTACCTTCTTTATATTTTCTATCCCTTCTTTTACCTGCTCTACAGTCTGCGTTGCTACGGCAATAAATACAGCATCTTTCTTAAACTTCTTGGAAAATTCATTCATTTTAGGAGTAAACTTAACACAAGGTCCACAGAATGTTGCCCAAAAATCCAAAACGATAAACTTATTTGTCGTATCAGGAATTTCTGTTATCCACTCTCCGAATTTCAATACCGGAGCTTTTTTATTCAATAAAGGACTGCTCCAATTAAATGTTTCATCTTCTTGTGCAAAAAGAAAAACAGGCAATAAACAAATACATATCAAACAAATGATCTTTTTCATAACCAACTATTATTCAGTTAAAAACTTTTTCAACATACTCTCTGTCAAATTAAAAACATTTTTATCCCCCTCTACGGATTTCAGCATATGCCCCTCCCATACTACAACTCCTTCCGGATTTATCAGATAAGTTGTAGGCCATCCTTCAATACCAATCACATTTTCGATTACATCCACGCTCACAAAGCCATTATAATACTGTATATCTGGCTCAACCATCAAACTGACAATATAAGGCTCATCTGCCGTCAAACCTACCACACAGAGTGTATCCTTATATTTTCGTGCCAGCTCATTTTGATAAGGGACTGTCCTATGCGTGACAGGATAAGCCATTATACACCAAAAATCAACCAAGACGAATTTCCCCTTTACATCGGGCGCTTTTCCCAACCATTCCTGTACTTCAAATTTGGGAAATTTCTTTCCAAGTAACGAATGCTGCAATTGTCTTTCCTGTCCTTTCACCTGTAAACAGAGACAACAACCTATTAATAATGCTAATAATACACCTATTTTTTTCATTTGCCTTTATAATATTTCTTAATTAATTCTTTCAATAAATCTTCTGTTATCGCTTCACCTTTCAACAACGCAAAACACTCATGTACAACCTTTCCTTCCGGATCAAGCACATAACAATAACACAAAGTAGTTACTCCGTACTTCTCCACCGTTTTAGGTGTAGAAGCATATGGATATTCAAGCATTGGCTCTATATCCATAATAAAATAAGGTTCATCAGGCGACAATCCTATCACCTGCAATTTATCCGCAAATTCCTTTGCAAATTTATTGAATCTGGGAATATCGACATAAGCAGCCATCGGATGGGTAGGAGACCAGAAATGTAACAACGTCAATCTGCCGTTTCTACTCTCCGGTTTTTTATTAATCCACGTAGCCTCCTCTATTTGCGGAGCTTGCTTACCCAGAAGCCTAGGAGGACGCATTGCTTCAATTTCCTCATCAACCTCTTGGCCAGAAACCATTCCTGCAAAAAGCAAGAACATCATTAAAAATAATACTCGATTTTTCATAAATACAATACTTCGGTAAATTTTTACCGAAAAATTAAAAGTTAAACAATAGAACTAGCAAAAGCTGGTTCGAAAACAC
>CAKVCR010000477.1 GCA_934725835.1 uncultured Odoribacter sp. | reverse complement strand
GTGTTGAGGGGAAAAGCATCCCATGCACTGTTATTGAATGTGGTCCATGTGTCGTAACTCAGGTGAAAACCTTAGAAAAAGATGGTTACGAAGCATTGCAGTTGGGTTTTGATGAGAAAAAAGAAAAACACACTAGCAAGCAGCTAAGTGGACACTTTAAGAAAGCAGGCACAACTCCGAAACGTAAACTCGTTGAGTTTGCTGGATTTGCTGAAGAACACAAGTTAGGAGATGTTATTGATGTAACAATGCTCGAAGGCGTGTCTTATATTGATATCATTGGTACCTCTAAAGGAAAAGGTTATCAGGGCGTTGTAAAACGTCATGGTTTTGGTGGAGTAGGTCAGACTACTCACGGTCAGCACAACCGTACTAGAAAACCGGGTTCTATCGGAGCATGTTCTACTCCTGCTCGCGTTTTCAAAGGTATGCGCATGGGTGGCCGTATGGGCGGTGATAGAGTTACTGTTGAGAACTTGGAAGTTTTGAAAGTAATTCCTGAAAATAATTTGTTGTTGGTGAAGGGTTCTGTCCCCGGATCTAAAGGTTCATACGTAATTATTCAGAAGTAATGGAGTTAAGTGTACTAAACATTGCCGGACAAGAGACCGGCAGAAAGGTAGTGTTAAATGACGCTATCTTTGGAATTCAGCCGAATGAGCACGCTATCTATCTTGACGTAAAGCAGTTCCTGGCCAACAACCGTCAGGGTACTCACAAGTCAAAACAGAGAAACGAAATTTCCGGTAGTACTAAAAAGCTGAAAAAGCAAAAAGGAACCGGTGGTGCTCGTGCAGGTAGTATTAAGAATCCTGAGTTCAGAGGAGGAGGTCGTGTATTTGGTCCCGTGCCAAGAGACTACAGCTTCAAACTGAACAAGAAATTGAAGAGATTGGCTCGTAAGTCAGCTTTGTCTGTAAAAGCAAGTGCAAATGCTGTAAAAGTCGTTGAAGACTTCACCTTCGAAGCTCCGAAAACTAAACAAATGGTTGCTGTTATCAACAATTTGAATGTAAGTAATGGTCGTCTATTGTTGGTTTTGGGTAACGGAGTGAATGAAAACGTATTGCTGTCTGCTCGCAATTTGCAGAATGTTGAAGTAATGAGAGTAAGCGACATCGCAACTTACAACGTGATGAAGGCTAAGAACCTTGTTCTAGTTGAAAGTTCTGTGGAGGGCCTTAACGAAATGTTCAATCTTAACTAATAAAAGAAGAGATGGAAATTATTATTAAGCCCGTTTTAACGGAAAAGATGACAACGCTTACCGACAAGCAAAACAAAGTTGCGTTTGTGGTAGCCAAAGATGCGAACAAGATTGAGATAAAGAAAGCAGTTGAAGCGATGTACGGAGTAAACGTACTTGCAGTTAACACTCAGCGTTATCAGGGATCAGTGAAATCTCGTTATACAAAAGCTGGTGTTATCAGCGGGCGTACTAATTCGTTCAAGAAAGCAATTGTAACTTTAGCAGAAGGTGATAGTATTGATTTTTTTAGCAATATTTAAATAACATGGCTGTAAGAAAATTAAATCCTGTAACCCCTGGTCAGAGAGGTAAAGTAGTAAATACTTTTGAACAGGTGACTACAGATAGACCTGAGAAATCATTGTTGAGACCGAACAGCAAAACCGGAGGACGTAATAACTCTGGTAAGATGACAATGAGATATATAGGTGGTGGTCATAAACACAAATACAGAGTTATCGACTTTAAACGTGAAAAGGAAAATATTCCTGCTCGTGTAGCAACTATTGAATATGATCCTAATCGTACTGCACGTATCGCTCTGTTAGTG
>CAKVCR010000476.1 GCA_934725835.1 uncultured Odoribacter sp. | reverse complement strand
GACTCCCTATGATTAGATGATGTTCGGTTCTTTTCCTCAAAAGATTCATGAGGAAATGATAAAGCGCGAAACTCAACCGACGGAATATATCATTCGCGTCAACGGTAATCAAATCAAAAAGCCGTACAACGAAATAATTAAGGACAAAAACGGTCAGGAAAAAGATAGGATTGAAGATCTCGAAATCAGCGATTTTACGGACAGACAAGGGGACCTCCTCGCTTGGGGATGGGTCGGCAGATGCGAAAACAGCGAGCAAATACCCCAAAAGAATAATCCGATGCGCGGAATCCGTATTCGAGCTGGAAATATTCAGATTGGAAACGACGACGTTCTTCGCGATTTTTTCAACGAGCCTCGCGGCGTTTATTATTTTGTGGGCGAAATCTTCATTGTTAGCAAAGATTTGATCCCCAATTCGCAGAGAGATTACTTTAACGAGAATCCTGCGCGCAAAGAGCTCGACGCCCAACTGCGGGAATATTGCGCGGAATTAACACGTAGGTATCACGACTCTAACAAAATTGTCAACGATATAAAAGCCGTACAAAATTGCGAAAAACTCAACAAAGAATTCGAGCAAAAATGCAAAGACGGATTTGATAACAAAAAGGACGAAGAAAATCTCAACAACAATCTGCAGAAAAGCAAAGAAAAGGCCAGCAAGGCCCAACGCGAACTGCAAAAACGCGAACAGAAGTTCCAAGAGGCGCCCCACGATCCGAAAAATATCCAATATCAGATTATTAGGGCGCGACGAAATCCCTCGCAAGTGATCAAATCGTCGGAGGAAACAGAAAGAAAAGCGGCCCAGGCTAAGGAGAATATGGTTCCTTACGTCAGTCAGCAATTCGATAGACTCACCCCGCGCGAGCGCAAAATCGTCGATATCATTCTTTCGATCATCACCGACCGCCTTCAAGAGGACGCCGGACCGCTCATCAGAGAAATAACGGAAGCGATAAAGAAACTCTGATGGGCAAGCGCAAAGTTCTTTTAGTCGAGCCGAACTACAAGAATAAGTACCCGCCGATGGGACTTATGAAGCTCGCGACGTATTTTCGCAGACGCGGCGACGACGTGCGCTTTTATAAAGGGGATATGAAAGCGTTCGCCGTTCAACTAGTCTGCGAGGATTTGATTCGCAATCTCTCCTTTCGCTTCCCCGACGTCTGCTGGGCTGAATATTATCCAACCCTCAAGGATTACGTTCGACTCGGAAAAAGAAAGACTTTGGCGGGAAACAACCTCCTTCAAGACGAAACGGTATTCGATATTCTGAAGGTCTACCGCGAAAAGTTTCGCAATCAGGACTATTTCATCCATCCCCGATTTGATCGGGTCTGCGTCACCACCCTCTTCACCTTTTATTGGCAAATCACGATCGACACGATCAATTTCGCAAAGCGTCTGTGCAAGCCTGCGGAAACAAACCTTTCAGCGGAACCAAGCCTACGCCCCGTAATGGTGGGGGGAATCATGTCGTCGCTAATCCCCGAAGAGGTGGAAAAGGCGACGGGAATAACGCCGCATCGAGGACTTCTCGATCGTCCCCATCTCGTTGACGAGGACTCGGAGGACGTGATCGACGAACTCCCTCTCGACTACTCGATACTCGAAGAAATCGATTACGTCTACCCCGCGAATAACGCATATTTCGCGTACATGACGCGCGGATGCGTCAACAAATGTCGCTTCTGCGCCGTGCCTCGACTCGAGCCGAATTATCGAGATCACGTCGGTCTGCGGAAGCAAATCGAAGAAACCAAGCGGCGTTTCGGTTCCCAAAAAGACTTGCTC
>CAKVCR010000475.1 GCA_934725835.1 uncultured Odoribacter sp. | reverse complement strand
CTACAACCTCCGGATCTGTCGACGTGTCCGTTATTTCCGTAAGCGTTTGGTTTTGATCCACATTTCGAATGTCAAATTGTGAAAGCTTTATCTTCCTGCCAGCTTCCGGATTCTCGCTCTCTGCTCTGCCAGCTTCCGTGCGTCCGGCCTGTATGTTCCGGCCTTGATCCCGGCCTGCACTTTCTGCCACTGTGCGAGCTTCTCCTCCGGCACTCTCGCCAACATCCCGTTCGCTCCACGCACCAATACCGTCGCCATTTTCATTACCTCCGTTTCTGTTTTCCTCATAAATGCGTTCCAGCGCCTGTGCAGCGTCTGCATTTCCCTCAATTCTTAATCGGTTTGCCTCATCCCCAACCGCTTCGTACAGGGTCTGTCCTTCGTACAGCGAAAGAGATTCATACACTTCCTTCGCCATCTCTTCCGCAAATACCGACGTGTCGTCGCGATCCTCCGGCACGCTTACGCGCTCGGCTTCCAATGCAGTCGTTGCCGCTTCGCTTTCCTGCTGTGCCTGCTCAGGCGAAACGTTTTCTGTTTCCTCCTGTGCAGACATGTCCTGCGCGTTTTCGCGCTCCCGTGCCATTTCAGAGGCTCCCTGCGCCGCCGCGGTACCTTCCTGTATGCCAAGCTCTTCCCGCGCCGCCTCGCGCCCGGCCTCTTCTGCGGCAAGAACATCCTCTGCACGGGCAACGGTCCTTGTCTGCACCGTTGCCAGTTCTTCTGCTTTTGCGCCTGCCTCCCGTGCCGCCTCCGGATTTGCTTCACGTTCGGCCTCGCGGGCCTGGTTATATTCCTGCAAAGCGGTATACACCGCGCGCCCGTATTCGTTGACTTGTTTCAAACTCGTCTCGCCGTCGCGGTAGGTAATGTATTACAATAAAACTTTCTCTGCCCTTCTTGAAGAGGCGCAATTTACCAAAGAGATTTTAGCAATAGGCGCAACTCAACTGTATAAAGCCAATTATGCGGCAAAAGGAATATACTACCAATCATTTACTTGTTTGTCGACCGGGATAGAGCGTTTAGAGAAGTTATCATTTCTATTGAAAATATGGCTTAGTGGACAAGGGCAGGAGGAAAAATCTTGCCCTCGCTTTTTTATATATCAGATGCTATAATCTGTGTAAGAAAGTACTCGGCAAACTGGTATTACCTTTAATAGAATCAATGTATTATTCAACTATCCAGAGTTCTGCGACAAACTGATTATCGGGAAATTTTGTCAAATTGCTTATTGGACAATATTTATCATGGGGGCTGCTAATCATCGTCTTTGCAGTGCAACGACTTATGCATTTAATGTATTTGGAGGTGCGCGGTCAGAAAACACACCGCCGCACTTAAATCAACTTCCGCATAAAGGGGATATCGTTATTGGCAATGATGTGTGGATTGGCCGCGAAAGCGTCATTATGCCCGGTATAAAAATTGGTGATGGAGCCATTATTGCCGCCTATTCGGTTGTTGCGAAAAATGTTCCAGCTTACACTGTTTATGGCGGTAATCCAGCTAAGTTTATAAAAAAACGTTTTGATGATGAACTTATTGATTTACTTCTCCGTTTCTGTTGGTGGGATTTAAAGCCGGAAATATTGTTAAATATTCTTCCTTTGCTTTGTAGCCCCAACTTAAATAAGGTAAAACAGATATTATATAAAAAGCTGAAATAAAAGCTATTAATTTCCCATTTATCGGGCAGGCGCAAACAAAGACGGGGATATCGTTGCAGATATCCCCGTCTTTGTTTATTAGTCCTGTTTTTTGCAACTGTACGGGCATGAAATACATCACGTTGAGG
>CAKVCR010000474.1 GCA_934725835.1 uncultured Odoribacter sp. | reverse complement strand
GATAATCGGATGTCGGTGCGGCAGGCCAAAAGCGGCGGAAAGCTGCGTTATGCGTGGTCCCGCATCTGGCTTCCCTATGAGACGCTGAAAACGCATTTTCCGTCACTCGACGGAAAGCCTGCGCTGCTCCCGTTGTATGAGCTTCTCCGCTGGGGAAAACTCCTGTTCTGCGGCGGCGCCACGCGCAGCGTGAACGAGCTTCGCATAAATCACAGCATTGGAAAAGAACGCTCGGAGGAAGCAGGACGGCTTTTTTCAGAGCTTGGCCTGCATGAGCAAAGCGGCAACGAGGATGCACGGACCTGATCGCGTGCGCCGCTTTTGGAACCGTTTCACATCAGCGTCAGACTTACGCAAAAACACCAAAAAGGAACTATATGGAATGGGAGGGTAACGCCTTACCTCTCTCAGAAAGCATGAAGTGGGTTTATGGGGAAAAGAGAAATGAGAGAGAAGCATACCGTTCCAATCGACAAAAAGCCTCGTTTTACGTTTGAAAAATTCCATATGGCGTCGATCCTTCTGGCAATTTACGATGTCGTCGTGTCGGCGGGCGCGTATTTTGCCGCGCTCTGGATCCGCTTTGACTGCCAGTATTCGCGCATACCGAATGACTACCTCATGGCGTGGTTCCATTTCCTGCCGATCTATGCGGTTGTCTGCGTGTTCGTCTTCTGGCTGTTCAAGCTGTATCAGAGCCTCTGGCGCTTCGCAAGCTATTCCGAGCTTGCGAGGACCGCGGCGGCTACGCTCATCCTCGGAACCGTCTATACCGTCGGCATCACGGTGCTGTTCATGCGGATGCCGATCGCCTTTTATGTGGGCGGGATCGTCATTCAGTTCATGCTCTCGCTGGCCGTGCGCTTTGCATACCGGTTCATTCAACTGGAGCGGAACCGGCTGCTGTGGCGGCAGACGGACAATACGGCCAGCCGCGTGATGCTGATCGGCGCAGGCTCGGCAGGACGTATGATCCTGCGCGATCTGCAAAACACAAAGGAAGTCCACGACCGCGTCTGCTGCATCATCGACGATGACAAGAGCAAGCAGGGCTGCTTTATTGACGGCGTTCCGATCATCGGCGGCAGAGAGGATATTCTGTCAGGCGCTGAAAAGTACCAGATCGAGAAAATTTTTCTCGCGATCCCAAGCGCAACTGCCGGACAGCGCAGGGATATTCTGAATATCTGTAAGGAAACGGCCTGCGAACTGAAAATTCTTCCCGGTATGTACCAGTTTGTGACTGGAAACGTGGTCGCGAGCCAGATGGAGGACGTCGCGGTCGAGGATCTGCTCGGACGCGAACCGGTCAAGGTCGATATGAAGGAGATCTACGACTTTATCCGTGGAAAAACGATCTTAGTCACGGGCGGCGGCGGGTCGATCGGCAGCGAGCTGTGCCGCCAGATCGCCTCCCACGAGCCGAAGCAGCTGGTTATTTTCGATATCTACGAAAACAACGCCCACGCCATTCAGCTTGAGCTGAAGGACACATACCCGGACCTGAATCTGGAGGTTCTCATCGGCTCCGTCCGGGACAGCCGCCGGATCAATCAGGTCTTTGAAACGTATAAGCCCGACGTAGTCTATCACGCGGCGGCGCATAAACACGTCCCGCTTATGGAGGACAGCCCGTGCGAGGCCATCAAAAATAACGCCATCGGCACCTATAAGACGGCCTACGCCGCCATGGTAAACGGCTGCAAGCGCTTTGTTCTGATCTCAACCGACAAGGCGGTGAACCCCACGAACATCATGGGCGCGTCCAAGCGCCTGTGCGAGATGATCATTCAGTCGTTCAG
>CAKVCR010000473.1 GCA_934725835.1 uncultured Odoribacter sp. | reverse complement strand
GGCGCGGAAGTATCCGTCTGGAGCCCGTAAAACTTAATATCCGGTTTCATCGCCTTTGCCGCAATCGTCACGCCGCACTGAAGACCTCCTCCTCCGGTCGGCACGAGAATCACGTCAAAATCATGCTCTTCCAGCAGCACTTCAATCGCGACAGTGCCCTGTCCCGCAACCGTTTCGGCGGATTCATAAGCATGGACAAACTTCCGTCCCTGTTCCCGCTCAATCTCATGCGCTTTCTCCTCCGCCGCGGCATAATCCGCGCCGAATACGACAAGCTCTGCTCCGTAACGAATCGCGCTTTCTCTCTTGTTCATCGGAGTAGACTCCGGAACGCAGACTACGGCGCTCGCCCCTTGCATACGAGCGGCATAAGCGACAGCCTGTGAATGGTTCCCTGCCGATGCCGCGACAACCCCTCTCGCCAAATCCTCCTTGCTGAGGGAAAGCATGTTGTTCATCGCTCCGCGCAGCTTGTAAGCCCCGATCGGCTGCAGGTTTTCCATTTTCATATAGACATCGCAGCCGGTTTTTTCCGACAGCTTGTCCGAGTGAATCAACGGTGTCTTTTCGATATAAGGTCTGATACGCGCATATGCTTCGCAAATATCCGGGAATCCTACTTTGATTTTCTCCATTTTCTCTTCCTCCGTTTCTGTCTTACTCTCTCTTACTCTTTGTTTTCCGCATGCGTACGCCGCACACAAGAACTGTCTTTATTATAGGAGAAAGATTGCGAAAATTCAATCTAAAAAATTCCGCACACCGGGCAGTCCCAGGCTTCTCCGGCAAAAGAAAAAAGGGCTGCCTTCCGCTGCCTGCGAAAAGCAAACCCTTCCTCTTTTCTACTATTTCCTGCGATTACGGATTACTGAATGGCAAGATACGCGACGATGCCAATCAATGCAAAGATTACAACGATCATGATATCTCCGACCGGTTCGCGTGCCTTATCCGAATCGTAAAGCTCCATATCCTGAACCTCTGCCGAGTGACCTACTTCCCGGGAGGACAGAAGCTGCGCCTCCGCAAACTGAAGGTCCGCCTCTTTGCACGGCAGAGCATCCGTATCATCCTCACCGAGCAAAGCTCTCGGATTCAAAGATGCCTTGCGGGCACTGCGGTAAATTCCGCGGAAGAAATCCCCAAGCCCCAGCTGTACCGTTACGCAAAGAGCAGAGACTCCTCTTACAAACGCCGCAAACGGCTTCCGGTAAAACCAGTCCGTATCCAGCGACAGCATTGAATGAGGTTCCATGTGATCCAGATACATCATAAACGGAATCACGGCCATCGCGAGCAGCTCGATGTACTGAGTGATATGGTCCCAAGTAAACGGATGATACTCCATCGCGAACGGCAGGAAACGGTAAAGCAGATCCGGATAAACACCGTACAGCACGCAGAGGAACGCGCCGATTGCCATCGCCGCCTTCATGTTCAGCGGAATCGGCTTCACCTCGATATCCCGATCTTCCCCGAAGAAGATAAAGTAAATCATCTTCATTACGATGGACAGGAAGGTACCGACACTGGCCAGAAGCAGAAGCAGCTCCACAACCGGATATCCTGCCGCCTCCGCCGCCGAAAGCGTAATCGACTTGCTGATAAATCCATTGAAGAGCGGAACTCCCGCGATGGAGAACGCTCCGACCGTAAACATCAGGCAGGTGTACGGCATTTTCTTTGCCAATCCGCCGAGCTGATTGATCTTCTGAATCCCGGTCGCCGTAATCACCGCGCCGGCGCCCATAAAGAGCAGCGATTTGTACAGGATATGGCTGAACGCGTGAGCCGTCGCGCCATTGAGCGCGAGCGGCGT
>CAKVCR010000472.1 GCA_934725835.1 uncultured Odoribacter sp. | reverse complement strand
GTGTGGAATGGAACGTTTGTTACAACAATATTTTATCCGCGTTTTCCAATAACGATTGCCTTGTAACGCGCAAGAAAGAAGAAGCTCCGGAATCCGCTTTTTACAATGCGACGATCCGAAGCCCGAAAGCAAAAACGGGGAATATCCCCTTGCGTTACGTGACCGACCGAAACGGTCGGAAACGCCCTTTGCCGCCCGAACTTTACGGAAATTACGAAGGGGATTGAGGAAGGGACGGTCGTTCTGGTGTCGTCTTATGAAAGAGATTTGGAAAACGATGAATCCGATCAAAATGCTTCTGACGGAATGAATATGCAGGGGGGAATGATGCCGCAGCAGGGAGGCATGTCCGGCGCTGGAATGCCGGGTGGTGACAGAGGAATGCCCTCAGGAGGCGCTCCTTCTGGATTTTAACTAAATGAGCGAACGGGAGGAAGGGAAAAATGGCAAAAGAAATTCTGTCAATGCAAAATATTATCAAGTCTTACAGGGTAGGCGGTGAGGCAAATGTGGTTTTGAAGGGAATCAACCTCCGTGTCGAAGAAGGAGAGTTCCTTGCGATTTTGGGGCCGTCCGGTTCCGGGAAATCAACCTTGATGAATATTATCGGATGCCTTGATGTACAGACCGGAGGGGAGTATATTTTATCCGGAGATATGGTTTCATCGCATGATGAAAAAGAACTGGCAAGAATCAGAAGAAAAAAGATTGGGTTTATTTTTCAATCCTTTTATCTGCTTTCTAAATTGAATGCGATTCAAAATGTTGAACTTCCGATGATTTACGGAGGAATATCACCGCAGGAACGAAGTGAGCGTGCAAAAGAAAAACTTGAAAAAGTCGGGCTGTCAGAACGAATGGCTTATTATCCGAATCAGCTTTCCGGAGGGCAGCAGCAGAGAGTTGCGATTGCACGATCTCTTGCAATGGAACCGACTATTATTTTGGCAGATGAACCGACCGGTGCGCTGGATCAAAAAAACGGTGCGCAGATTATGACCTTGTTCGAAAATTTAAATGAGGAAGGCAAAACGATTATGATGATCACACATGATGAAAAAATCGCCCGGAGAGCAAAACGAATCGTACGAATCTTAGATGGCGAGATTTCAGAAGGAGATGCCAGTGATGCTTAAAGAATGTTTAAAAATGTCATGGCTCCATGTCCGCACCGATAAAATGCGTTCGTTTTTAACGATGCTTGGAATCATTATTGGGGTGGCGTCGGTCATTGCCTTAATTACGATCGTACAAGGTATTACCGGTGAGATGATGAGTAGTTTTGATCGTCTCGGAACGAATTCCTTTACCGTCAATGCAACCGGGTCTGTTTTAAAATCCGGTCTAACTGCAAATGATATCAAAAAGTTGGAGTCCGTTGATCAGGTAAGCGGCGTTTCTATGCAGATTCAGGGAGTCACCAGTGCCGTAAAAGATGGTTTGGTGCTGGACGATGTCAATGTAAAAGGTACGAATGAAGTTTATTTTGAACAAAATTCCGATCGGGTTCTTCGGGGAAGGCCTCTTTCCAAATTAGATGATAATACAGAAAGCTATGTCTGCCTGATTGATAAAAGTATGGCGTTTGAAGCTTTCGGGGATGAGAATCCTGTTGGGAATACGCTGATTCTCGGCGGACATACTTACACGATTATCGGGGTAACAAAAGATGATGACTCTCTTTCGTCCGCCTTCTCATCCAGTGATGATGAAACGATGACGGTGATTTTGCCTTACCAAAATGCAATGCGGCTTCTCGGAATTGCACAGGTGAATAATGTAACGGTATATTTTACGAATGAAGCCGATTCGGAACGAGTGAAAAGTAA
>CAKVCR010000471.1 GCA_934725835.1 uncultured Odoribacter sp. | reverse complement strand
AATCACCGTTTCTCCGCTCACAACATGTCCGAGAGACTCGCATAATTCTCTGATTCCCGCTTCCTTAAAACACTCATAAGCCTTTTCCGTTCCCGGATTATTGCATCCGTACCAAAGCGGCACACCGATCAGCCGTACGCTCATATTCTTTCTCCTTTTCTGATTTTTCTCTTTGTTATCTGCCGAGACCGAAATCCTCTTTTACGCGGGCAAGCGTTTTTTCCGCAATCGCATTCGCTCTCTCCCGTCCTTCATCCAGCACCTTCATCAGCTCCCCGGAATGACGAATTTCCTCGAAGCGCGTGCGAATCGGCTGAATCGCTTGAACCGTCACTTCTACAAGGTCTTTCTTGAAATCTCCGTATCCGCGTCCGGCATACTCTTTCTCCAGCTCCGGAATCGACTTTCCGGAAAATACACTGTAAATCGAAAGAAGGTTGCTGACGCCCGGCTTGTTTTCCACATCGTACCGAACCTCCGCGTCAGAATCCGTTGTCGCCCGCATGATTGCCTTTTTGATCTTGGCGTCGCTGTCAAGAAGAGAAATCCGGCTGAGATCGTTTTCCGCGGATTTACTCATCTTCGCCGTCGGATCGTCCAGCGCCATAATGCGCGCGCCTTCTTTCAGATATCTTCCCTCCGGCACAACAAAGGTCTTGCGGTCAAAACGGTTGTTCACACGAATCGCCAGATCCCGCGTCAGCTCGATATGCTGCTTCTGGTCGCTTCCGACCGGAACAATATCCGCGTCATAGAGCAGGATATCCGCAGCCATAAGCACCGGATACGTAAAAATTCCGGATGGAATCGATCCGTTTTCCTTTCCTTTGCTCTTGTCCTTAAACTGGGTCATCCGGGAAAGCTCTCCCATATAGGAGGAGCAATTCAAAATCCATCCGAGCTCCGCGTGACCGGAAACTTCGGATTGAACAAAAATAATGGATTTCTTCGGATCAACACCCACTGCCAGATAGAGCGCGGCGATATCCAGAATATGCGACCGAAGTTCTTTCGGATCCTGCGGAAGTGTGATTGAGTGCATGTCCACGACACAGTAAATACATTCGTGATCTTCCTGCAGCTCCACAAACTGTTTCAGGGCCCCGAGATAATTCCCGATATGCAAATTCCCCGTCGGCTGTACGCCGGAAAAAACTCTTTTCATGATTTTTCTTCCTTTTTCTTTCTATTTTTTCAATTCTTTAAGAAACTTTTGCTTGATTGCTTTTTCCAAACGGGAGACGGTCATTTGCGATACCCCCATTTTGCCGGCAATCTCCCCTTGGGTTTTATTTTCGATAAAACGCCACTGGAAAATTTTCTTTTCGTTTTCCGACAGACCGGAAACTACGGAATTAATCAGCTCCGCCATTTCAAAGCGGTCATATCCGGATTCATTCATCGCCGTATATTTTTCAAAGACCGGATTTTCCCCATCTTCACCATTCTCATCAAAGGTCTGGTTCAGGGAGTAAGTCCCGTACGCCTGACTGCTTTCCATGGCTTTCAAAATTTCTTCCTCGGAGTACCCGAGCGCCTCTGAAATCTCAGCGACCGTCGGAGCCCGTCCGAGTTTTTCATAAAGCTGATTTTTGGCGGCCGGAATCTTGAGCGCGATTTCTTTCTGCCTCCGCGGAACCTTTAGGGTCCACTCCTTGTCCCGAAAATACTTTTTGATTTCGCCCAGAATGGTAGGCGTAGCAAAGCTGGAGAATTCGTATCCCTTATCGGGATCGAATCGCTCCACCGCCGACACAAGGGCCATCGCGCCTACCTGATACAGATCATCGTACTCGACACCATTATTCAAATATTTTCGTATCAGAACCTC
>CAKVCR010000470.1 GCA_934725835.1 uncultured Odoribacter sp. | reverse complement strand
AAAAATATATTCCGTTCGCTATAAGCCAAACAACTTCAATAAACCTTCAGGATTTTTCACGAACGCATAAAATGCACCGAGAAACAATAACACCAGAATCATAAAAAGACGTATCGTCCGAGCAGAGCCGGCATTTGTCCTCATCGCCTTACGTTTTTCATACTCGTTTCTAAATTGTCCTCTGATATTCGGTGCATATACATCATCCTCGCCTTCATCCTTCAGTCCGAGTTCCGCCCTTACACGCTTCTCCCGCTCTTCACGAGCCTCCTTCTCAGGATCCCAATATCGAGGTTTTATATTAAACCTCTTATATTCCGGTTGTTTGAATAAAAACATAGTACGTATTATAATTATTTGTTCGAACTAAAATGCTTTGCCACCCATTTCGGCACAATGAACACGCCGGCAAACAGATATGGATAATAAGTTATCAGTCGCCACAGAATAGCCATAGCTATCGCCAAGCCTGCCCCCGGCAGAAATTCACCCAAATACTCTTTAAACACAAACTCTGCAAAACCACTTCCCCCCGGAGTCGGGCTCACCAACATCATAATCCACATCACCAACTGACGTGCAAAAATCAAAAAATGCTCTCCCCAGCCATATTTCCCTGCCCAAAATGCCATCAGAAGAGCATTCACCACCCAATAGCGTGCAGTCCATGAAAAGAAAGTAGCACCAAACGTTTTCAACCAAAAACTGAATGGTTTGTGCCGCAATTCATACGAATTTCTCACAATATCGGAGCCCACTTCATTGGCACTATATCTCCATTTTCGCAAGATGCGCAAACGGAAACATTTCATCAATAGGAATTTCAATCCTCTCGGATTTCGGAAAAGTCCATAACTTAATAGAATCAAATAGACCAACTTAACAGAATATCCCCCCACAGCAAACCATATCAATCCGGTTGTCACTCCCTGATTCACTCCCGGCATATCCCATAATTCACTTTGACACACACACAATAATATCACTGGAAACATCAGAATAAAATACAACTCATCCAAGAACGAGGTTGCCATCACCATTGCTGAACTTCTTCCTACTTTAATACCCTCCTTATTCACAAACAGTATTGCCAGACTGGTGCCACCAATAGCCGAAGGAGTAACTGCGGAAGTAAATTCCCACAAAAAAATAATGCGTATTGCACTTATCCAACTCAACCTTCCATCTGACAGCACCTTGATTCTAACTACATATCCAAAATCCCTCACAAACATACACATCACGGCCACCACCAGCCACCACACCGAATGCCAAGTAAACGTAATATGCTGAAAAGCTGTCACATCAAACTCTTTATAAAGCATATACGATACTACAGCCAAGCCTATGACGACTGGGTAAATAATCTTATATGGACTTATTTTCTCTGTCAGTTGTTTCTCGGATTCTGCCATTGTGCTCACTCTTTAAAAGAATAAAGTCCATAAAGTTAATGGAAAGTTTCCGTATAGAATACACTCCAAGCCATAAACTTTATGAACTTTACAAACTTTAAGAACATATGTGGAGAGTATCGGGGTCGAACCGACGACCTCTTGCATGCCATGCAAGCGCTCTAGCCAACTGAGCTAACCCCCCATTTCCTTTTGCAAAAATAATACAAATCCCGCTATTTACCAATACATGGACAAAAATCTCCGGATTTTTAGTTCAGTACTCGATAGCAAACACATTCAAATATCATACCCATTCCCATCGCAGCAAAAACGGGAGTGACCTTTTAAGGTCGCTCCCGCATCACAGATCACAAATTTATACAAAGTTGTCATTCATCAAACTGTCCGGAAAAAGGAGTTACCTTCTTCTTCAAGGC
>CAKVCR010000469.1 GCA_934725835.1 uncultured Odoribacter sp. | reverse complement strand
ATGTAGGGGTTGCCGGGGAAGCCGCCGCAGGCCAGCAGCACGCCCTGATTGGCGTTGTAGCGGATGAAGTGGTCGTCCTCGGTGCTCTGGGCGATGATGCCGGTAATGCGGCCATCGCTGTTCTTTTCCAGCTTGGCCAGACTGGTCTTGAAGTCTACGTCGTAGCCCAACTCCTGAATGTACTGCAGCAGCAGCTCGTATCGGTGCTGAATATCGTGATAAGAATCCTAATCATGATGGAACTGAGGAATATAACTTCTTTATGGCTGTGCATTTCCCGGATCATCAGTTGAAAATTATTGACTACAACCGTGTAGTGAAGGATTTGAATGGTCTGACAGAAGCTCAGTTGTTAGAGAAGTTGAATGCTCATTTCGTTGTAGAAGATATGGGTACTGAAATTTATCACCCTGCAAAATTACACGAGTTTAGTATGTATTTGGCTGGTAAATGGTATCGTTTGACAGCAAAAGAAGGCTCATATAATGATGCAGATCCCATTGGTGTATTGGATGTAACTATTTTGTCAAACCATGTATTGGCCGACATTTTGGATATTCAAGATTTGCGTACTTCTAAGCGTATCGATTTCGTAGGAGGTATTCGCGGATTGGGTGAATTGAAAAAACGTGTTGATAGTGGTGAAATGAAGGTTGCTTTCGCTCTCTATCCAGTATCTATGGAGCAGTTGATTAACATTGCTGACACTGGCAATATCATGCCGCCGAAAACAACTTGGTTTGAGCCGAAGTTGCGTTCCGGTATGGTAATTCATAAAATCTAATCGACTGAAAGTTTATAAATAAATAAAACGTCTCAGAGTGTTTTCTGAGACGTTTTTTATAGGAAGTAAAAAAATAATGCAACGTATACGTTGCATTATTTTTTAATTCCCATGTTTTGAATGTAATTTCAGACGCATCAATCGTAAGTCTTCTTCTGCATAGTCTCCCTCAAATTCATCAAATGCTTCTGATATATTGTCTGAAGAGGCATCCATAAAGTAATCCATAATCTCCTCTTGTTGTTCTTCGTCTAAAATTTGATTCAGATAGTAGTCTATGTTTAATTTCGTTCCTGAAAATACGATGGCTTCCATTTCTTTGATTAATTCATCAAATGAAAGACTCAGCGCTGAAGCGATATCTTCCAAATCTATTTTACGGTCGATATTTTGTATAATATACACCTTGAATTTGGATTTGTTGGCAACCGTTTTGACCACCATATCTTGCGCACGTTCAATTTCGTTGTCCTCAACGTATTGCTTGATGACTTCAATAAATTCCTTGCCGTATTTCTGTGCTTTCCCTGCGCCAACTCCTTGTATGTTTGCCAATTCCTCTATGGTAATAGGATAGTTGGTACACATATCTTCCAATGAAGGATCTTGGAAAATGACATATGGGGGTAAATTATTTGTTTTTGCTATTTTTTTGCGTAAATCCTTCAAAATGGCAAATAATGTACTGTCAAGAGCTGATACACCACCTTTTTCTTGAAGTTTTTCTTCATCATCATTATCTTCAAAATTATGGTCTTCCATTAACATGAAGCTATAAGGTTTATTTAGATATTTTTGACCTTCATCCGTAAGTTTGATTACACCATATTGTTCTATGTCTTTTTCGATGAACCCTGCCACTAATGCTCTTCTGTAAACCATTGTCCAGAATTGTTTGTTTTTGTCTGCTCCTTCGCCGAAAAGTTCAAGCTCATCGTGTTTGTACGACTTGATAGCGGTGTCAGCTTCACCCACCAGAATGTTAACTAGATGTTCAATTTTAAATTTCTCTTTGACATCGGCCACAAGTTGCAGAGCATCTACAATGTATTCC
>CAKVCR010000468.1 GCA_934725835.1 uncultured Odoribacter sp. | reverse complement strand
GCAAACTGTCAAGATATAAAAGCATTATGAATAAATTTTAAAATTTCTAGTGTAGCCATCACTTTATTTAAACTACCTTTTTGAAACACACATGAAGATACGTTACTAATCTCATTAAAAGCTCCTTATCATAGGAACGCCTGAGGCCTTCCTATTTTTATATTTCTACTATTTATAAAATTTAAGTGGGTCATTCCATGTTTCTGTTACTTTTTCATCTTTCTTGCTTACTTGCTCTATTGTAACACTGGATGGTAGAGAAACTATGGGGCGCAAACAAAGTGAATCCTTGTCCTCACGGCCGTTAGAGTAGCTGAAATCGTAGTCGGTAGCAACATAGGCATAGCGGGCACCGCTTCCACACCAGTAAGCATCGCCACTATCCACATAGACCGCACGAGAGGCAACCCAATTGTAATATGTTTTTTCGTATTCTTTTCCAAAAAGTATTTCTCTATTCTTTGTTCCTATTAATCCAGTTGTTGCATAATAGTGATATACATCATTTGTTAAATCTTTTGCTTGTATTGTACAGTCTTCTTTTGTTAAAGTATTTGTTTCTTTATCATATTTGAATTTTGAAATTATTGCACTTACATTTTGATAACCATAACCTCCCGATTTGCTACTGCCTCCTCCAAATTCTTCTTTTTTATATTTACTTCCGCCCAAATATGTATCTATATCGTCCATCGTTATACTTCTTGCTGTTGCTCTTAATTCTGTATTACTATATAAGGCTTCACATGTATCATTTAATACTGTTTCATAGTTGTTATAGCCTATATACCCATTAAAACTTAATCCTGCCTCTGTTGGTGCTCCTGATATTAATAATATGTTTCCATCATTGTCTTTTCCTAATACTCTCCAATTTAAGTTTTCTTGTGGAATACTTTGTTCTGAATCTCCTTCTGTATATCCTGTGTATGTTCCTTTGCCTTCCCCATTATCTGGAGCATATGGTTGTGCTACTGTTGTTGGTTTATAATTTACATAGTCTCCTTTGTGTAAGTGTGTGTTATCTGTACAATCTTCTTTGGGACAATATATATATGCAAGTGTATTTTTTTCTAACACGGTTCCGTTTGATGTGATTTTATAATTGTTTTCTTTTGGTGATGTTACAGTATATGAGCCATCCCCATTTCCAACCACAGTCCAACCATTTAGAGCTTTATTTAAGTCATCTTCTTTTATTACTCCTGTTTCTACGTCATATGCTGTTGTTATTGCAGATGTTAATTCTTCTTTTTCTCTTCCTATTTCTGTTCCTTTTGCTGCTTCTTTTGATTTTTCAAATAGTCCTCCATTAATTGCAACTGTTACTGTTACACCTACTAATATTAGCATTACGATTATTGTTATTATTAATGCTATTAATGTAATTCCGTTTTTTGTTTTCATTGTTTTCCTCCTTTATTTATCTTTTTTCTGGCACAAAAAATACGCCATATTTATATATTTTTTCTATATGAAAAATACATAAATATAGCGCATATATTTATGTATTTATTGTTTATTAAATTAGCTTGCGTGTGCATAAATGGTTACATGGTTTATCATTTGTGGTTCTCCTTTTATTTTAGTAATTTCTTCGAAGTGCGGGTCGCCCAGGAGTGCGACCCCTACAACGTTTGCAATAAATTTGTTTTTGGGCGTATGCAATACGCCCCTGCACGCATTATTTTATATGTTATTTTCTCTCATGTCAACTTTTTTATATACTTATTTTATTGTTTAATTCAATTTTAAAATTATATATATATTTTTTATAAATTTGTAAATAATAACATTTGAGGTGATTTTATGGAAGAAAATTTAGATGTTTTAAAAGA
>CAKVCR010000467.1 GCA_934725835.1 uncultured Odoribacter sp. | reverse complement strand
CTTTTTTGTTTTATGTTACTTGACATTGCTTAACTTTTTATGCTATGATAATGAACAGTAAAGTGAGAGGAGCTATAGTATGGCTATCGGCGAAAGGATAAGATTTTTCAGAAATTTAAAAGGTATGACGCAGAAGTACCTTGGTATGCAGGTGGGCTTTCCGGAAAAAACCGCTGACATCCGTATGGCACAGTATGAATCCGGCAGCAGAACGCCTAAGGCTGATTTAACAAACAATCTTGCAAATGTGTTTGACATATCAACAAGTGCTTTAACTGTGCCGGATATTGACAGTTACAACGGCTTAATGCACACGCTGTTTACTCTTGAAGATTTATACGGTTTCCGTATTGATAAACTTGATGACGAGATTTGCATACGCCTTGATAAGGGTATGGGAACAAACTATCTTAAAATGTTCGATATGTTTTCCGCTTGGCAGGAGCAAGCCGAAAAACTTAAGAACGGAGAAATCACAAAAGAAGAATATGATAATTGGAGATATAACTATCCCGAAAGTGTAGCTTTCAATTATCATAAGGAAAAGTAATGTTCTTTCAGATTAAAGGTGACAAATATGAACAACTGGGATAAACAAATATACAATTTTGCAGGAGCGGTTATTAGCTCAATAGATCCAGTCAATACTTTTCTATCTAACAGGGATATTGTAATTAAATACAAACCAATAGTGTTATTATTTGATGGAAAGCAAATTGAAAAAAAGAATAATACATTCTTTGAAGAATATATAAATGACACATATCAAATTAAGCCAATTGCAAATTATCAAAATTTAGGTGTTCTAAACCCTAGTATATTCTCATCGGATTTTCAGTCATTAAAAATTGCTAGTTTTGTTAACTTAGATTCAAATATTGTTTCATTATTGCCCAAGTATTTCGAAAAGAAAAATAAACAAGATTTCGCCGATTTAATTGAATATATAATAAACATGGAACTCAATATTTCATCTATTCCATATTTTTTAGAGGACAGTTTAAATTCTTCAGGAATGAAAAACGATGAAAAGGTTTATAAGAGCACTTTGTATTATTGCGTTTTACGCAGATTATCTAGTGGAATATTAACAACTGATAGATTTCCTATAAGCAATGATTACATAGATGCTGACGAAATATTTAGATTGATGAAATCAACTAGAAGAAACGAGATTGATTTTGAAAAAAGAGCCAAGACACTATATTGCTTTTTGTTGAAAATGTATATATTAAAATTTAGTAGCAAGAAAAATGCACCATATAAGACGGAGCAATTATTAGATTTTTGTAATAATGAACTTGGAATATATTTGGAATCTGGTTTGTATATTGCATTTCTTTATTTTGAAGGGAAAAATAACGCTGTCAAAAACTTTTTTCAAAAAGTAACTCCGTCGGCAAAAGATATATTAAAAAAAATCGAGGGAATGTCATGGGATTTATTTCATATCTGGAATATTCCGACTGAAATGGCAATATGTTCCAATGACGATATAATTCAATTACAATCAATTGCATCGGGTGATAAGGCATTGATCGATATGATTTCAGTAAATCCTATAGAAAGGATCTTTATGTATAATGATGAAGCTATAGTAAAGTATAGGTATAGTTTAGTTTCTCTTCCTGAAACTAAATATTTATGTGAAAAAATATGTTTAAACAGAGAAAAAAGACTATCAACAAATAAATCAGTAAATTTTGATGTTTTATCAAAATCATTAGAACAAGCATTGTTAGATTTATTTAAATGTTATTAAAAACAAAAGGCATTACCGACTGCAAAAGTCAGTAATGCCTTTTATAGTATTAAGATAATTGTACCTGCAAACCGATAGAAC
>CAKVCR010000466.1 GCA_934725835.1 uncultured Odoribacter sp. | reverse complement strand
GATAAGGTGTATCGGGATGATTTGCCGTTTTATGAGAAGGAGTCGGTGGAAAAATATCTGATATCTTTCTCTTTTTCTCCAGGTGACGGTTTTTCTGTCCCGGCAGGTTTTGTGAAGGGAAATAATATATATAATCTTTTTTCCAATCTGACTATAGGGTATCATGATTCGATTTCTTTTAAAGAACTGCCTATTCCGTTTGCATGTGTGTCGGCTAATATGGTGGATGGTGCCAATGTGGTGATGGATTCAGGGGTATTGCCGCTTGCAATGCGGGCTAGTATGGCTATCCCCGGTGCATTTGCTCCGGTGGTAATTGACAGTATGGTGTTGGTAGATGGCGGTATTTCTAATAACTTTCCTGTAGATGTTGCCAAAAATATGGGAGCAGATGTTACTATTGGTGTGGATTTGAGTACTGGTTTGAAAGATATGGAGGGATTGAACAGTTTGGTGGGTATTGTAGACCAATTGACTTCTTTTATGGGTATGCGGAATTACAAGAAAAATAGAGAATTGGTTGATTTGTATATAAATCCTGATTTAAAAGGGTATACTGCTGCCAGTTTTACGAAAGAGGCTATTGATACGATGATTCTTCGAGGGGAGCGGATTGCCAGAGCTCATTGGGATGATATCATGAAACTGAAAAGGACTATCGGTTTGGATTCCTCTGAAAATGCGAAACCATATTTAAAGCCTAGATTTGAATCAGGAGATAGTGTATTGATTGGAGAAATCCATGTAAAAGGGATGCGGTCGCAGGACGAGAAATGGCTGCGCAGACAGTTGCGTATACGTGAACATTCAATGATTTCATTGAAGGGATTGCATAAGTCTATATCGTTTTTATACGGAACAGGAGCATTTACTTTGGTGAATTATTCTTTGGATGGAAAGGAACCGTATGATTTGACTTTGAGTGTAAAGGAAAAACCTGGCAGTTCATTAAATTTTGGTTTTCGTTTTGACTCTGAAGAAATGGCTTCTATTTTGCTGAATACAACGTTCAGTCATCGTACTTTGCGTGGTTCGAAGTTGGGGTTAACTGGACGCTTGAGTAAGAATCCATATGTAGAATTGGATTATTCATTTGGTAGCACTTTCTTGCGAAAATTGGGAATATCCTATATGTTCCGTTATAATGATTTGAATCTTTATTATAAAGGTGATAAGGTTGACAATTTGACTTTTTCTTATCACAAGGGGGAAATTAATTGGTCGGATATATACTTGAGGAATTTTAAATTTCTGATTGGGTTGAGGTATGAGTATTTTAAGTTTAAATCGAAGTTGTACAATTCAGATTATACAGAGGATTATCTGCCTTCAAAGGGAACGTTGAGTTATTTTGTTTCAGTGCATTACGATACATATGATCGGCGATATTTCCCCAATAAAGGTATTTCTTTTAAGGCTGAATATGCTTTGCACACGGATAATATGCTGACTTATGATGACGGTTCGCCTTTTTCTGAATTGTCTGTGGATTTTCAACCATTGATTCGTTTTTCAAAGCGACTTTATTTATTACCGGCTATATATGGGCGTGTTTTGATAGGTAATGATGTGGCTGCAACTTATCAGAATTGTATGGGAGGAGAAGTTCCTGGTCGTTATCTGAATCAGCAATTGCCTTTTCATGGAATTCATAAGTTGGAGATGTTTGATAATACATTATTGGTGGGACGTTTGGGATTACGTCTACGCTTATGGACTCGGCATTATATGACTTTATCTGGAAATTATGCGAGACAGACTGGTAGTTTTTTTGATATTTTGGATAAAGGTAATAATCTGTGGGGTGGAGCTTTTACATACTCTTATAATAGTCTGATTGGTCCTATC
>CAKVCR010000465.1 GCA_934725835.1 uncultured Odoribacter sp. | reverse complement strand
CGTAAAAAGTACGTCCGGGGGAAGTCGTTGAACGGTGATACCCAAACGGAGTGCGGTCAACGTAATCAAAGATATTATCCACTCCGAGATGTAAATCTACCTTCCATCTTTTGGTCCCCGTCAGGGAATGACGCGTATTCAGCCTCCACAACTGATGGGGAGACGCATTCCCATCCGAAATATAATGCCTTAACGATTGGTAACGTCCAAACAGACTGAGCGCAAGCCGATATCGACACCAAGCATGGTCCCACTCAGCCTTCCAGGTTGCACGATGGTAGGCTGTCCCATCAATAGGCAGATACCGCATATAGTCTTTGGAATCCGGATCATCCGTATATTGTGCTTTGGTATTACTGTAACTATAACCACCTTCAATCGAAAAAGAGCGCACGATATGGTATGTCATGGTCATGTCGCACCCAAAAGAGCGCGCTTTAGACAAATTCTCATATTTCATACTTCCCTGCACCTCATTCAGACGATCCTCCGGTGTCGTTTCAGTCTTTATCAAATCTATCATATTCCGGATTCGGTTATAATAACCGTTCACCATTAACCGCAGTTTCTGTACATTATATTCTATCCCTGCCGAGACATAGTGGGATTTTTGAGGTTTCAAATCTCGATTACCATAGTAATGCTTCAATTTTCCGCCACCGATGGTCGTGATGTAATTGTCATACAACTCCTTCAATGTCGGGGTTTTGAAACCCATAGAATAGCTCAAGCGAAAAGTGCAATCCCCCACTTTATACATACTTGAAACCTTGGGAGAAAGATGTAAGCCGAATTCCTTGTGTCCGGTCAGACGCACACCGAAAGTAACATTCAATTTTTCGGTCATATTCCACTCATCCTGCACATAGGTAGCCAATGTATATGCAGATGCCACATCCTCCTGTATGCGATGGGGTGATTTCAGATAATCATACTGATATTCCAATCCGGCATTTAAAGTATGAGAGTCTCCTAACAGGAACACGCCTTTTGCCTGTCCCAAGGTGCGTTGCTGAGAACTCTGGAGAATATGCTCCCCGGGATAACGGGTGATACGCTTCCCTTCGGGCGTATAGAAATCCGTATTTTCCTGTTGCGTGTAATCATAATAGTAATTGTAACATCCGAAAGAGACATCCATTTTCAGATAATTCTGACCTTTCAAAGCATAACGAGCACCTCCCGCCACATCAAAATTGCGATACGACTGATTGTAACGATAATACTTATATGGACCTGTCAGCCGGTAGTTCCAACGTTGGTACAAAGAACCTTCCGCTGACAAGTCCAGGCGATTGTTTGCTTTATAAGTGAGATTTTCGCCTATTGTATAATTTGTACTTCTATTAACCGTTTTAGTAACAGTGCCTTTCCATATTTCATGATGGTCCAACTCCTCGTCCGTATTCCTCCATCCATCCGTATGCTTGTACTGAAAATTTGTAGAAGAGCTAAAGCGTTTCCCGTTAATGGCCAATATATTCCCCTGCGATATATCGCCATGAGCTCCCACGCGCGTGGTATTGGACACACTGACTTTTTCCTTGTATTTCTTGGTGATAATATTGATAACTCCGGCAATGGCATCCGAACCATACAAGGATGATGCAGCACCTTTGATGATTTCTATACGCTCAATATTATCCGTATTAATCATATTCAAATCGTTCTGACCTCCGATATTGCCGTTCATTCGCCTGCCGTTCACCAGAATTAAGATATAATCGTTTCCCAAACCATTCATCTGAATGTTGCTCCCCATATCGCCGGCACTAAATGTGATGGACGGCATCAATCCCTGCAATATATCCTCAATACTACGCCCCTGATAGCTCTCTAAGGCTTTGCCA
>CAKVCR010000464.1 GCA_934725835.1 uncultured Odoribacter sp. | reverse complement strand
CCTTTCTCCTATTTCTAATTCTCTGTCCTGTATTCATGTTCTATTTATCATCCTTTATTCTTTCATACTCCATACGAAGAATCATACTTACTGTATGTTTACCTTTATCATCCAGGGTTCTGTACTTATCTATAATATCTTTTTCATCTTCAGACAGCGTATAACTTGGAGTAGTGTTTATATGAAACATTTGATCACCATCAAGCATTTCAAATAATTGGATCGTGCTATAACCCATTACAGACGCAATTTTACCTAAGGCTTCCACACTGGGGTTTGCATCTTCGTTATTTACTATATTTGTTATATATGTATTAGATAGTTCACTTTGTCTAGAAAATTCTCTGATAGAGATATCATGTTCTTTGATATAGTCTTTTATTATCTTTCCTAATTTCATATAGTGCTCCTTTCATGTCAACTATACAATACATAATTTAAAAAATCAATAAAAATGTAATTTATAGTTGACACCATGCATAGTGTAAACTATAATTGACAATGAAAGGAGTGATCGACATGAAAAACAAAGTAAAAGAATATCGTGTTGAACAAAATCTGACACAAGAGGAATTGGCAAAAAAAGCAAATGTATCTCGTTATTTAATCTCAAGAATTGAGAATGGCGATGATGTTAACATCACTAAAAATACAATGCTTAGTATCGCGGAAGCCTTAAACTCAAATGTGTCAGATATTTTTTTATTCTAACTGTCAACTATAGTGGACGATTATGGTAAATAGGATATCTGAGATATAGAAAGGAACCAAGTAAAATGAATGACCTGCAATTATTTAAATTTGAAAACAAAAGATTAAGATCTTTGCTCATTGATGGAGAACCCTGGTTCATCGGTAATGATGTAACGAAAACTCTAGGATACTCGAATCCGAGAGATGCACTTGCCAGGCACGTTGATGAAGAGGATAAGAATACCGTCGTGATTCACGACGGAAATAAAGGAAACCCTAATCAGACAGTCATCAACGAATCAGGACTGTACTCCCTAGTGCTATCAAGTAAACTTCCAGACGCCAAGAAGTTCAAGCACTGGATCACGAGTGAAGTCATCCCGCAAATACGTAAAACGGGAAAATATGCGCCAAAGCCATTAACAAGGGAAGAGCTTTTAGCCAAGGCCGTGCTGGAAGCAGACACGATGATCAAGGAACAGAAAGCTCTTCTGGAACAGAAAACAAAGGAACTGGAAGAATCGAATAATAGATTAGAGGAACAGAAGCCGAAAGTGATCTTCGCAGACAGTGTGGTTGCCTCTGACTCGGCCATCCTGATTCGTGAGCTTGCCCATCTGATCAAGCAGAACGGATTCGAGATCGGTGAGAAGAGATTATATGCCTGGATGCGTGAAAGAGGCTATATCTGCAAAGGTTCATGCGAGCCGACACAGAGAGCTTTGGAGCTTGGCTTGTTCGAGATCATCCTAAGAACAGTTCAAAGAGGAGACAAACCACCATTAGAAACGAGAACGACGAAGGTAACTGGAAAAGGCCAGGTGTACTTCATCAACAAGTTCTGCGGCGGACGTCAGGAAGAAGACATCGAGGATGAGGAAGAAGTTATATGAGAAAAGATGAATTAGATACCTTGTTAAGTCTGATTTCAAAGCTTAAGCCAAATGAATGGACTCAGATCGTACTTTATGTACAAAAAAAGTACTCTTCCAAACAGGCAAGTGTGCCAATGCCCAGTGTGGAAGAGCTTAGAGACTATTCTGTTAGTTATGATTTCCCTGGACTTGAGAAGTCACTATCTGAACGTGATAAGGACTGATTCTGTAGTCGGTTCCCTTATAAAGGATATTCAGATAAGGAAATTCATAAAGAGTATCTGG
>CAKVCR010000463.1 GCA_934725835.1 uncultured Odoribacter sp. | reverse complement strand
TTTTATATCAATAGCCTTTTTAGCATTTTCTCTGTATTCAGCACTTGCAATTTCACATGCCTTGCCACATCCAGCAACTAAAGCAACCGGAATTGTGCCAGGTCGTATTCCGTGTTCTTGTTGACCGCCATACATGATGTTCTTTACTGGTGGTAACTTATATCGATTCTTCTTTAAAACAAGCACACCTATCCCTTGAGGACCCATTAACTTATGCGCACTAAATGAAAGCATATTATATTTAATGCCACGAATTTCATCGACAAGCTTTCCACAACTCTGCGTAGCATCAACATGAAACAATACATCTCTTTGAGCAAGCGCGTCACCAATTTCTTTAACAGGTTGTATTATTCCCGTTTCATTGTTTACATGCATAACACTAACCAAAAGTGTATCTTCTCTCACTTTATCCAAGACATCAGAAGCATTTACTCTTCCATTAATTCCCGGCTTTATAAACTCGACTTCAAATCCGTTTTCAGATAAATGCTTTACAGTTTCAAGAACGGCTTTATGCTCAATTGCAGTTGTAATAATGTGCATCTTCCCATTATTTTTGCCATAATCCACTAAGCCTCTTATTGCTATATTGTTGCTTTCTGTGGCACCACTAGTAAAAAAAACTTCGTCTGATGAAATTCCTAAAAGTGTTGCAACCTGCTTTCTGGCATTCTCTACTACAGATCTCGCTTTTTCACCAAACCCATGCGTTCTACTATCTGCATTTCCAATTGAATTCTTGTAAACATCCACCATACAATCTAAAACTCGTAAATCAATTGGAGCAGAAGCATTATAATCTAAATATGTACTCATGCTCTTTTCTCCTTCACTGCTAGTTTTATCAAATCATCAAATTCCTTTATAAAACCAGTTCCACACAAATGAGCAATTCCACGTTCTAAGTTCAATCTAAAATACTTTATTACCGTTTCGTTATCTGTAGGCAACTTCATCTGTTGACACCATGCTTTTACTAATGCTTCGTACAATTCATAATAATCGCCGCCAAAAGTTAACCATGAAATCTCCAAATTGCTATCTGCAGCAATTTGAATATCCGTAGGTATTGTTTTTTCACTAAGAGAATAGCAAAGTGCCCATCTGCACAATACATTCCAATTCTTAATTCCTGTTTTACCCTTTAATCTGGACAACTGATCTTTTGCCTGCTGAGAAACCCTAACCTGCTTTATAATCATAATTACGCTCCAATCAAGTAGCCCCGTTCAATAGAGGTACTTTTTGTTTTTTCATCGTACTTAAGTGTAAATTCGTCTCCGACATTATCTTTCATTAAACCATAGTATGTACTATCAATTTCCGAATCAGTTGAGAGGATGATTGTCTGTTCTCCCGCATTTGGAAAATACGTATTAATTAACGCTGTTCTATGCAACGAGTCCAACCTTGATAGCGGAGTATCAATAATTACAGGAAGCTTTTTCTTTGAACATATTGCCAACGCCCAAAGAATAGATATTACCATCAACTGTTGCTCACCAGCTGATAAAGAATCTTGAGTAACTTCCTTTCCTTCTTCCGACAAATACTTTATTGCTAAAGAATCTGACTCCATCACAATCTTATTAATTAAATTCTTCTTGTTAGCTAGCTTTTTATAACAAGATGTAATTGTTTCAGCCAGAATATCCGTTTTTCTCTTCTGCAATTCAACCTGATACCTATCCAAAATACTAAGTGCTATATTCGAATACTTGATAGTACGCTCTGCACTATCTCGTGATTCTGCTGTTGCAAGATAGGCCTCAACATATTTATTGAATTCAGATGTAGTAGTCATTACTTTAGAATTTGCTGCAGTTCTTTTTTGTTCCAAAGCAGACATTTTTACTTGATCTTTAATC
>CAKVCR010000462.1 GCA_934725835.1 uncultured Odoribacter sp. | reverse complement strand
TAGAAGAAGAGATAGTACAAAGAAAAGCTAGAAGAGAGTCAGTTGATAATATAACAATTGAAGATTTAGATATACCAAACAAGATAAGAAAAGAGTTTAAAGAAAAATTGGTTTTTAATACAAAAATAGGAGATATATTATATAATCCTGAAACTGTAACAAAGGCAAATGAAATGGACTGGTTAGAAGATGTAAATATATATCCAACAACTATATATTTTACAATAAATAAAGAAACCGTTACAGGATTTAGCGAAAAAGGATATGAAGCGATAAAAAAAGGAATGCTTTCTTTTAATATACCAAAAAAAACAAAAGATGGAACGATAATAACAACAATTGGCAATGGTGCGTTCGATGCATCAGTCGCAGGAAAAGAGCTATGTGCAAATGTGAAAAGTATAAATATTCAAGATAATATTACAACCATAGGCTCCACAGCCTTTAAAAAATGTACAGGAATAGAAGAAATGATAATTCCAGAAAGTGTAGCAGTTTCAAATATCGGAAGTTCAGCAATAGGAAGGTATGCTTTTCAAGATTGCAAAGGACTTAAAAATGTTACTATATTAGGAAAAGTAGGAACAATGGACTATATTTTCTGTGGATGCTCAAATCTAGAAGAAGTTACACTTAAACAAGATGAAGGAATAGCATTTCGTGCATATTTATTTTCAGACTGCACAAAATTAAAATATATAAAGCTACCTAAAAGTGTTACTTGGTTTGCTGATGGTTTGTTTACTTGGTGTACAAACTTAGAATATGTAGAGATACCAGAAGACAGTAAATTGAATGCTATAAATGGATGGCAAGTTTTTTATAGATGTGATAAATTGTCACATATACATTTGCCAATAAGTATGACAAAAGAAGGTGCAAAATGGGATACAAGATGTGGATTCATAAAAAATGGACCAATAGATAGAAAAGTATATTTACCTATAACTAGAGAAGAATATCCATCACATTGGGAAGGTACAGCTTTGAATTTAACTAATACTAATATAATATATAAAGGAGATGAAGGATGGCATTCGGCAGCAGAATGCCCTAATAAAAGATAGCACGCAATGAAACAACCTAAATAAAGGAGTAGAATATGGAAATAATTTGTTATGCAATTTTACTACTTCTAGCAATAATACTATTTAAATTCATATTTAAAATAAATATAAAAAAAATTAAAGAAAAACAAGAAAATAAAGAATTAGAAAATATTACAGATAAATTTCCAAATAACATAGAAATAGCAAAAGAAATGCTAAAAATGTTAGATAATAAAAATGTAAAAATAGAAGAAGCCAAAGACACTGGAACAAGTTTGTATATAGCAGTTACAAATAAAATAAGCATAGCAGATATGAAAAACAATTATGCAAGAATACAAACAATAGCACATGAATGTATACACTCATGCCAAGATAGAAGATTATTATTATTTAATTTTATATTTTCAAATATAAATATTATATATTTTTTAATAATTAGCATATTAACAATATTAAAAGTAATAACTAATCAAAACTTGCAAATAGCAATACTTATGCTATTTACACTAATTGAATTTAGTGTAAGAAGCTTTTTGGAAATAGATGCAATGACAAAAGCAAAATACTTTGCAAAAGAATATATGGAAAAAACTAAATTTTGTACAGAAGAAGAAAAAGACAAGTTATTAAAAGAATATGAAAGCATAAATAAAATCGGAATACCATTTGTGATAGATAATTTATTAACAACAGCACTTGTTAGAGTTTTGATTTATTGCATAATTTCAATAATTTGGTAAGAAACAGATAAATTGGAATTTGTTTGACTAAATTTATTTTTTGGTCTGTAGGGGTCGCCGTCCTCGGCGACCCGAAATTAAATTGT
>CAKVCR010000461.1 GCA_934725835.1 uncultured Odoribacter sp. | reverse complement strand
GGCAGATAATCCGGATTTAGAAGGGGCATTATCCGATTTGAATGTATTACGCCGTCATCGTATTGTAAGGTATGTTGACATCTCCATTTCTGATCCTAACGAATTATTGCAGGAAATCAGGAAAGAACGTCGACTAGAACTCTGCTTTGAAGGACACCGGTGGTATGATTTGCGTCGCTATGGCATGCCGGAAATCTCACATAATTTCAAGACATTGAAAACGGATTCTTGGAAAACATATTTACTAAAAGAAAAGGACCCGCTTTACACGTTACCTTTCCCTGCATCGATTCTGCGGAACAACATGAAATTAAAACAAAACAATTCTGCATACGAAGCCAACCGAAATGGCGTAGTGAAAATTTGATAATCTATAATGAATTGACTGTTATGAAAAAGACAATAATACTAATTGGTTTTTTGGTTGGATTCTTTATCTCTTGTACGGATAGTGACGACATAAAAGGAGATATAGAATCATTGACTCCTGATTATAATTTACCCCAAGGGAAATCTCCGGCCGACTCACGAATTGTTGAGTTTTACCAACAATCAGGTAGTTATATTCTATACGAATACACGGAATTGGATATAAAATACGGTTTCAAGAGTTCCGGTTTTTCCTATACATTAGCAGACCCGCAATATGCAGGCAACATGTTGGATTTGTTGGACGACATCTGGTTTGATTTTTGTCCGCAAAATTTTCTGAAAGAATATGCGCCATTAAAAATTTTCCTGGCAGACACACTGGGAGTATTTGAATATGATGAATTTGTAAGAGATTTTGCATACGTCGAAACAAACTGTATCGCTGTCAGTTACTGTTCAGATACATTGTTAAGTTTACCACCGAAGACAAAGTTGGAATTCAAAAACAATTTACAAAAGCAACTTTGGCTGAATTGGATAAATGTGCTGGATATGCCTGAAGAGTTTTTTGAAGTAAGTAGTTATTCCACCAAAGCAAACACTACAGACAAAACGTCTAATGAGTATGCCAGGAAAAGGGGATTTATTATGGATTATAGTCAGAGCAGACCGAGAGAATGGAGCAATAGAGTTGACAACAACACAAAAAAACTCGATTCACATACTGATTTGAAAAGCTTTTTGATAGGGATGGTCATTCGAACATCCGACCAATGGACTTCGGATTTGGCTTATCCTTTGGTAAAAGAAAAATATGATATCATTCACAACTGGTTCTTAGAAAAATATCACATCGACCTTCAAAAAATAGGAGATGCAAGCTATGAATAAACCGCATTAGCTCAAAAGAAAGAAACGGTTTCAACATTAAATCCAAACCGGTCGTTAGAATTGTCGCATGGCATTAAACAATTCCAACGACCGGTTTTTAACTTTTCAGTACACCCCCCTTTTGTTTAGTTGTGCGTATTAACATTATAAAGAAGATTTTTTATAAAGATACAATACAGCTACAGACAAAAAAGATGCTTAAGACAGGACAAGATAAAATAAAAGAAACACTCTCCATATCGGACAGAATCAGTGATGTAATCAGCGGACAATCAGACGCTGAAAATCAACAAGCAGTAGATTCATGGATTGCAGAAGCAGAACAAAACGAGGAATTGTTCAACAAAATCTGCTCCGATGATACCATGAAGGAAAAAATCTACAGCTATAAAAACAGCAATGCAGAAGATGCGTTCGACAATTTTTTAAAAGCAAGGAAACAACGCACCAAACGCCGTATTCTATACCGCACTCTGTCGGGAGCTGCTGTTATTGCACTTGCATTCGGTGCGTGGGGCATTCTCAAATTCCGGAATCAAGCAGAAGAAATACTGCAGGTTGCTAAAATAGAAAGGCTTCAATCATCCATGACAGACAAGAAGCCTGTACTGACGTTGGGA
>CAKVCR010000460.1 GCA_934725835.1 uncultured Odoribacter sp. | reverse complement strand
CACGAATACAATCCCGTTCACAACATTCCCGGCATCTTTCTTCACCCATAAAAAGGCCTCCTTCCTGTCACAGTCGACTGCTTTATCCTATGAAGGTTCCTCTCTATTGGTGCCGAAATTCACTAAAAATCCTCTTTCATCTCGTCATCGTATACAAATCCATCCTGAAGAATTTCATGTGAGGCGTGTCCGTAAAGCTCTCCTTCCTGCCGATGAATATGCGGATGCTCGTGCTCTTCTTCATCCCTTTCGAACGCTTCGTCCGGTTCCGCGCCGGACCCATAGACCCCGCCAATCGGTACGACATATTCCGACAGCGGATAATTCAGACAAGCATCGAAATCATACTCTTTTTCTTTTCCGGAAAAAGCTTCCGCACGATAATCGGCGAGCGCGTCCGCAATCGAAAGATGCTCTTCGCTGCCGTTTTCCCGATCCCTGCATACAGCGTCATTTTCAAAAATATACCACTTCCGAAACCGATTCAGTTCTTCGGCAAATACGGCAGAGCGATCATTTTCCGGTGCAATCTCTCCCGCCAAAGCGGCAAGACTTTCCCCAACTGCGCGAAGCATAGATACAAAATCCGCCTCCGAGTCCGGCGTATGTTCCAGAATATCCGCAAAGTAATCCTCTGTCAGTCGGGCAAGCAGCCCGCTTCGCACACCGGAAAAAAGACGCCCGAGAGCCTCTTCCTCCAAATACTCTTCGCTTTCCATTAAATCCGCCAGATTTTCAAAATACTCGAACTCCTCCGGTTCCGAAATCCCAAGAAGTTCAAGAAGTTCTTCGTAATTCATCTGTTTTCTCCTGCTTATTTCCGTACTTTTCTTCTATTAAAGCTCCAGATTTTTGAACTGAACTTTCAGCGATTGATCCGAAAAAATCCGTTCAATCATGTTCACAAAGTTTTCCGAAAGATCGCTTGCGTAAAAGATATTTTCTCGAGTGGAGTCCCCGGCCAGCATATCCTGCTCTTTCAAAATTTTTTCGATGCTGTGAATAATCTCCTCCGACGGATTGATGATTCGAAGATCCGGATACAGGCGTTCGATGCTGTCACGAATCAGCGGATAGTGCGTACAGCCGAGCACCAGCGTATCCAATCGGTTTTCCAAGACAAAATCATCCAGATAATACCGAATCGTCATATCCATAATATCGTTTTTAATGATTCCCTCTTCAATGAGAGGAACAAATGCCGGACAGGGTGTTGAATACACTTCCAGTTCCGGTCTCAGTTCGCGAATCAGGCGTCTATAGGCCTCCGAGCGAATGGTTACCTTGGTTCCGATAATTCCGACCCGGTTTTCGTTCCCACAGCTCCGGGCCACTTTTTCCGCGGCCGGAGCGATAATCCCGACAACCGGAATCTCCGGAAATCGAAACTGCAAATCATCCAAACAAATTGAACTGACCGTATTACAGGCAATCACAATCATCTTGACATCATTCTGCACCAGAAAATCTGCAATCTGCATGGAAAAGCTGCGGATTGTCGAAGTCGCTTTTGAACCGTACGGTGTCCGTGCCGTATCGCCGAAATAGATTATTTTTTCTTTTGGCAGAGCCGCTGTCAGATACGGGATACAAGTCAGCCCGCCGAGCCCGCTGTCAAAAAAACCGATCGGTCGATTGTCCATTTTTATGATAACCTTCTGCTTTCTATGGTATAATATCTTATTATACCGATTTTATCGTGAATAATCAAATCATTCTTAATCATACGGAGGGATATTTTATGACGGAGACAAACAGCAAAAAGCTGAGAGAACGAAGTGAGATTGAGGCCGGTTACCGCTGGAATATCGAAGCAATGTATCCGAACGAAGATCTGTGGGAAGCGGATTTTTCCGCTTGCAGTCAGAGCGGGGAAGCATTCGGC
>CAKVCR010000459.1 GCA_934725835.1 uncultured Odoribacter sp. | reverse complement strand
GAGCTCGGCAAAGTGGGGCAGTAATTTCACACAGATGGGAGCTTTTAATTTGAGGATTGCTGAAGCTTATCTGAATAGGGCAGAGGCTTATGCCAATACCGGAAAGGATGAACTTGCAGTAAAGGATTTGACGACCCTGCTGAAATGTCGTGTGAAGGATATGGAAAAGGTGGACATACCTGCATCAGGCGAAGGGTTGAAAAAGTTTATTTTTGAAGAAAGAAGACGGGAATTCTGTTTTGAGGGTATGCGTCTTTTTGATTTGAAGCGCTTGAAGTCATTTGCCAAGCAGATTACACACAAATTTACGCTTCGGAATACTTCCGGCGGTAAATTAGGGGTAGAGATTTATCTTTTACCGGTGGGTGATCCGAACTATGTTTTCCCGATACCGAAGGAGGAAACGGATGTGAATCCAGGTATTATACAGAACGAGAGAAAGGTGACGAATGCAATAGTAGAATAGAAGAGTTTAGATAATTCATAAAGCAGAATGATTATGATTAAAGAGGTTTTGATTGGAATATTGTTGGTATTGTTGCTGGCTGGATGTGATGATAGTGAAAACATTACTCCTTCAATGGCGGATACTGACAGATTGAATGAATTGTTAGGGACAGGTCATCCCGCATTGGTGGATTTCAAGAACGGGTATGGCACGTATGTGCTCCACCGTTTTGATAAATTGTTGGATTTTGCCTATCAATTTGAGGCTGCCACCAGCTGGAGGAATGCGCAGCTGACATTTTTGGACGAGGCAGAAGTTGACGGAGCTTGGAAATTTCTGTATGAACATTTCGTTTCCTGTTACCGGGATACAGTCCGGATTGACGGTCGGGATACGATAACAAACTTTAAAAAAGAGTTGTTCCCGTTGAAATTTTTGATTTGTTCGGAGATTGCTTCTAATGGAGAATTAGGCATTTCCATTGCGGCGAACGGGAAACATTGGGCTACTGCAAGTCAGAACAGTTTCACTGTAGCCGGTCTGTCCGCAAAACGGTTGGAACAATTGACAGAGGAGGAATCAATAGCTTATGTCCGACAGATACACTATATCTTTTTAGCGGGATATGTGGTGAACGCCCGTCGGGAATTGTTGGTGTCGGATGATTTTCTTGAAACCGGCAGCAAATTATATGGGATGCAGATAGATAAGGAGATAAAGGAAGATGAGGAGGCTTTTGAGAGATATTGCATGAATCAGGGCTTTTTCCCGGTATATAACACCAATGGTGAAAAGGGAGATTATTTCCCCCAGGCTTTGGAGGATATCGCTGTTTTTCTGCAAAAGATAATTATGATGGATGGGGATGATTTAGAAAAGATTAATAAGTATTCACCGGTACGGAACAAAGCGAATGTTCTGGTGAAGGCTCTGATGGAAATGGGAGTGGATGTGGAAAGGATTAATCCTGTCATGATGGAATTAGTGAAAGAATCAATATATTAAACCTAAAACGCAGTGTTATGAAAAATTTACGATGGATTTTATTTGCTTTTGTAGCAATGATGGCATGGGGTGCTTGTTCTGACGATGAGACATTTGCGCCTCCAATGATTGGTGGTGGAGAAGCTGCCAATGAGACTTTAATCAGCTTGGATACGGCTTCAACGTTTATGATTGAACGTTCCATAGCTTCTGAAAAAGGGTTGCAGTCTGTTACTTTGAGAGATGTGACGAACGATAAAGTGATAGATGCGGTGACCTCTTTTACAAATCCGAATCAATATGCTTACAGTTATGCCTTCTGGAAGTCTTACAAATTATGCTATCAAAGAAAATGTTGTTCTGTATTCAGAAGTAGAAAAAAATTTAGATTTTGAATATAGAATCAATTCAAATACAGTTTCGCAAAATATCTATATCAATGGAGAAATCCTGGATGAG
>CAKVCR010000458.1 GCA_934725835.1 uncultured Odoribacter sp. | reverse complement strand
CCTAATATATATTGAAGAGGTTCGTTTTGCTGCAATCTTTGGATGATCAACCGAAATTTATTTATAAAGCTTTCATCTAAAATTTCGTTTTTTCTGATATGGATGTCTATATTTGTAAAATGTAAAACATCCATATAGATGATACGGCATATGCTTTGAATTTCATGCTCCGAGTATGAATCTTTTAAAGCCTGCCGGGCGTATTGTGATAAATGAAAAATAGTATTCATAATACAAAGATAGGATTAAAAACTGATTTCGTGTCATGATGTGGTTACAAATCATCATATATGTCTGCGTCGCATTTTATTTCCTGACGCTGATAAGCGTGATTTTCAATGTGATTCTTGAAAATCGTAATCCAGTGCGTACACTAGCGTGGATTATTGTCTTAGTGGCTATCCCTTTGGTCGGTTTTTTGTTTTATCTGTACTTTGGAGTTAATTACAGAAAGATTAAAATGTTTTCGCGTAAGGGATTGGGGGATATGAAGTGGTTGCAATATATGAGCGAAGACCAAAAGCAGCTGATTAAGAAGTCTGAATTCCTGCAAAGACGGGATACCGTGGCGGTGCGTAAGTTGATGACCCTATTGCTGAATAATAGCAAGGCTTTGCTTACACGCTATAATCAAGTGGAAGTACTGGATAACGGAGTAGAAACTTTTCCCGCTTTATTCAAGTCGTTAGAGCAGGCTCGAAAGTTTATTCATCTGGAGTATTATATTATGGATGAAGGACGACTATTGACAGAGTTGAAAAGAATATTGCTTATCAAAGCTGCAGAGGGAGTGGAAATCCGTGTTATATATGATGATGTCGGTTCGTGGAATTTGTCCAAAGGTTTTGTTCGAGAACTAAGAGCTGCCGGAATACAGATTTATCCTTTTTTGCCAGTACGTTTCCGTCAGTTTGCCCGTAAGGCGAACTATCGCAATCATCGTAAAATAGCGGTTATTGATGGAGTGACTGGTTTTGTCGGAGGCTTGAATATTGCAGATCGATATATGGATGGAGTGCCAGGTATTGGCATTTGGCGGGACACTCATTTGAAAGTGATAGGAGAAGCGGTTACTTCGTTACAGGTAATATTCTTGATTGATTGGTACTTTGTGCGTCAGGAGTTGTTGTTGAATAAAGATGAATATTTGCCTTATGTACAGGCTGACAGTAATGTGGTGGTGCAGACGGTGACTTCGGGGCCGGATAGTGATTGGGCTTCGATTCAACAGTCTTACTTTACGTTGATTAATATGGCCAAGCGTTATGTCTTTATTTCTACCCCTTATTTTATGCCGGGGGAGACAACATTGAATTCTTTGAAGACAGCAGCAATGAGCGGTGTGGATGTAAGGATTTTACTGCCACATAAATCGGATTCTAAGCTTACGTATTGGTGTACGCGTTCGTATATCGAGGAATTATTGAATGCCGGAGTGAAAATCTATTGGTATAAAAAGGGTATCAATCATTGCAAAGTGATAATAACTGATGGCATTGTGGCGAGTGTGGGGTCTGCCAATATGGATATTAGAAGTTTTGAGCAGAATTTTGAAGTAAATATGATTATATATGACCGGGATGTTGTCAAAAAACTAGCGACCGATTTTGCAAACGACCTGAAGGATAGTATGGAAAGTACGATTCAGTATTGGAAATTCCGGCATAAGCGAGAACGGATTTATGAATCTATGGCTCGTTTGTTTGCTCCTTTGTTGTAGATGTGTAAATATATATAAGATGTTTAGCAAGGAAATTGCAGTAGTATTAAATGGAGAAGCCTGTGAAATAAAAGACTTTGAAATTACAGAGTTCAGTGTAGATAGTCGTTCTTTGGTGAATCCGGAAACGGCTTTGTTTTTTGCGTTGGAAGGTGTAAATCATAATGGACATGATTATGTTGCAAC
>CAKVCR010000457.1 GCA_934725835.1 uncultured Odoribacter sp. | reverse complement strand
GATAAGTTCCCTCCAAAATATCACCCTTACCATTCATATATTTTCCTTGCCCACCTCCCAACATCAGCTTCACGTCATTAAACAAACCAAAACGTTTGCTGTCCTCTATATTCATAAACACTCGCATAAATGCCGAGCCGGAATACACATGTTCCAGTATGTAGTAGTCTGATATCTGAAAACTTAAATCATCATTTAGATTCAAATTTAAATTATCGACTTTGAACAACGAACGCTCATATGCAAAAGTTGCCCCTACTCCTAAGTCATTCTTCACCATATACCCAAAGAAAGGCTTAACAGCTAATTGATACCCCTCTCCATCCCAATTCTTTAACACCAAAAACTTAAAATTATTTTGAGCTATCTCAGCGTAAGAACAAGTTCCTCCAAAAAACCACTGTCCTTTGGGAACAAAAGTATGCTTTACAATACCCCTGTCTATACGCTTCTTTTCTCCACAACTTTCACCTAATCCTATTCCTAATACAAAGATTAGAACAAAAACTAACCACTTCATATTATGCTAATTCCTTTTTCTGTACTATTCTTTCGGAGGCTCAAAACCCAATTCAAATTCATCTATCCACAAAACACTATTTGTACTGCCTGTAAAATAATCTCCATATTTACTTGCTGTCGCAACTATCAATATATATTTTGGCTTACGAGTTTTATCCCGATAATTTAGTTTTATTATGAACTTCTCATAACCGTTAGCTTCTGACCCATTAGTAGCCTTATCTGTTTTCAGCTCTCCTAATGCAATTATCGCAGGATCTTTCAAATCGACATAAGTCAACGTCTTGGAATCAGCTCTAAAAGGTAAATCCCAATCTGTCAATGCAACATAAATATGACAACTATCAGTACGTCCTTTTAAATATTCATACGGTGCCTTCACTTTATCTATGGTACCAGGTTGATATTTATAATACCCCGACAAAGTTGTTGGCCTACACGTATATGAAACACCAAAATCAAGAAACACATCTGTACCATTAAGCGAAACAAACTTACCCGTATAAAGATTACCTGCAGCAAACTTCACTACTGCATATCTTGAAGCTAATTTTGCAGCAGAGCCCTTTACAACCAAAGAAGTTTCTTGGACTGTTGGAATTTGATTAAATGCTGCTCCACCTTTATTACCAGAATCCCAGACTATTGGCTCTCCAGACACACCAACCATGGGAGCTTTTCCATCTTGATACCACGAATCAAAATTCATATAGGGCAATTGCTCTGCTTTTTCTGTTGTAAATGAGCGGATAGTCGTTGATGCCCCTTTGCTACCTCCCGTTGTTCGGAAATAGTAAGTTGTACTGGGCTGCAAGTTTGTCAAACTTCCTACAATCGTTTTGTTTACACCGTCAACAATCAAACCAGACACTGGCTTCCACTGTATCTGATCCGCACTATATTCCAATGTCAAACCGGTCGGTTTTTCTATAGTGTACCAACGTCCTCGAATTGTTGCAAATTTAGCCCATACATCCATTATATTCACTTCATCTGCAATGTGGTCTATATCAGGAATGACTTTAATTCTCAAAGTATCTTCTAATAAACGATTGCTTGCATCATAAATCTGAAGATAAAACTCATAATCTCCCAAAGGCAATTTATCAGCTAATTTACTAAAATCAAGTGTTACACTCATGGCATCCACAATGGAAGAATTTCCCCACACAATTCCAGCATCGTTAATTGCAGCTTTCAACTCCGAATCCAAACGTGTCAATGCTACAGTTTTAGGTATACCCATTCCTAAAACTTGATCATTTTGATGACGTAGATTCAACTCTTGGATTTGAGCTCCTGATACGGCAGTTACTCTGATATCCGCATCACGTGTTTCATTCAACACGAGAACAGGATCTTTCATAGACAAACCATCTTCGCGT
>CAKVCR010000456.1 GCA_934725835.1 uncultured Odoribacter sp. | reverse complement strand
TGTCAGAGTCTTCGGGAGTATTGTTTGCAGAATAAGATCGCGTTTGGAGGATTGTTTGAGAAGGATCAATTATATACAATGACAAAACCGTTGTATAATCTGGAATCGTCCCGTGGAGGAGAATGGTATGAGCCCGGAGAGGATCCGACAGATCATTCAAAGAATCCAAGACTTCCGCATGATTATTATGATAATTTTGATGTCATGTCGGATATTGGGAAAAAATATGGCAAAACGAATACGCAGGTCTGGATTCGCTGGAGTCTTCAGCATGGTGTTATCACAACACCGAAGACGATCTGGAAAAACAAAATGGAAGAATACATAAATGTTTTCGACTTTGAGCTGACGCAGGATGAGATGAATAAAATAGATGGATTAAATATCAACCATCGAATCGGATATCATCCGGATTATATTGATTTTTAACAGGGAGGTATAGGACATGAAGTATAGTAATATTCGTGGAGGTTTAAACGTATCGGAGATTGCGCTTGGATGCTGGAGAATGGATGCATTGGATGAAGATGCTGCAAGTAAGGTTGTCCGTAATGCATTAGACAATGGAATCAATTTCTTTGATAATGCTGATATTTACGGAGATGGTGTATCAGAAGAAAAATTTGGAAAGGCATGGAAGAATTTGGGTGTCAACAGAGAAGATATTTATATTCTTTCTAAAGCAGGAATTCATGCAGACGAGGGATTCTATGATTTTTCCAAGAAACATATCCTTGAGGCGGTTGATGGCAGTCTGAAAAGATTACAGACGGAATATCTGGATGTTTTATTACTGCATCGTCCGGATACGTTATATGATCCGGAGGAAGTAGCGGAAGCATTTGATGAGCTACAGAGTTCCGGAAAAGTCAGACACTTTGGCGTTAGTAACCAGAATCCGTATCAGATTTCATTTCTGCGTAAATATGTGAAGCAGGATATTGTGTTCAATCAGATGCAGTTTAATGTTACGCATACGAACCTGGTTGATACAGGGTTGACGGTAAATAACTATTTCGATGCAGCGATTGATCGTTCGAATGGTGCTTTGGAATATTGCAGACAGAATGATATAGCTTTACAGGCATGGTCACCGTTCCAGTATGGATTTTTTGAAGGAGTCTATATTGATCATCCGAAGTTTAAAGAATTAAATGAAGCGTTGCAGGTGATTGCGGACGAATACGGAGTAAATACATCGGCAGTGGCAGTTGCATGGATTTTAAGACATCCGGCATTTAAACAGGTGATGGTAGGTTCCATGAATCCTGAGCGTCTTACGGGTATTTGCGATGCATCAAAGGTAGAGCTGACAAGAAAGCAGTGGTATGACATTTATAAAGCTGCGGGTAATATGATTCCATAAAACATATATTTTTAAATTTAAGGAGGACAAACTTATGAGTAACAAAAACAATCCGTTCAAAGGTCTGGCGCATATGTGTATTTATACACAGGACAATGAGAAATCAATTGATTTCTATTGTAATGCAATGGGGTTCGAAATTTATGACCGTGAAATGATGGGCACACATGAGGAACCTAAGAGAATGTTTCCGGCTGAGTTCTGCCTCGTGAAACTGGGAAACCTGTTTATTGAATTGATTCAGTGTTTCGGTCCGTGGAACGATACGCCGCAGGATAAGAAGCATCCCGGTGTGCTGGGTGTCATTGACCACTTTGGTATTGAGGTTGATAACGTTGATGATGCGGTTGCACAGTTAAAAGAATGGGGCTATGAGGGAGAGTTGAGTGTACAGACAAATACGATCTCATATGGTGTTGACAGACCGTTCCGTTATTGCTGCGTGAAAGGACCTGATGGAGAAAGCATCAATTTATATGAATTAAATAATGAAAAATTCTTTAAGGGTGCTAAGTAAAAATCTATAATGATGAAAGCTCTCCGGA
>CAKVCR010000455.1 GCA_934725835.1 uncultured Odoribacter sp. | reverse complement strand
CAAGTAAGAGAGAGGGATTGTATATTTCACAATATACAGTCCCTTTTAAAAATGATGGAACGTGCTATCGAAAGACTCAAAAAATAATGGTATAATATATTTAAACATAAAAACGGTAATGATATTATCAATGATTGTTAAAAAGGAAGGCGGGTTATTATGACAAACACAGAAGCATGGGATTATGCAATAGGGATGATAAAAGTTGATGGATTAGAGCCCACAGATGATTTTAAAAAATATATTGAAAAAGAAAAGAAGGGTGAAGTAACAATGGAAGATGCGAAGCGTTTTTTGGATAAAAAATATAAAATGAAAGGGGCGGCTGATGCGTGATCCATATTTGTATGAAGATGTAGATATACTGAAAAATAAACTGGATATTAAAGAACAAGATTTATTAGACGCGGCGGAGGCTGACTATGTAACATATCGGTTGAAAGATCTGGCGATGAATCCAATTCCTGGAAAATATAATACTGAACATTTCTTGGAAATGCATAGGTATATTTTTCAGGATTTATTTGATTGGGCGGGAATGCCAAGAACGATATTGATATATAAGGAAGAAGATGTATTGGGTGGACAATCTGTAGAATATTCCGATCCCTTTGATATAGTCAGAGATTTGCATCAGGTATTGTCTGATATGAGAAAAAAGGATTGGGCATCCATGAATCGAAAAATGCTGGCAGAAGAGTTTTGTGATACATTGGCAAAACTATGGAAGATTCATCCATTCAGAGAGGGAAATACCAGAACAACCGTTACTTTTTGCTGCCAGTATGCAGATGAACTGGGAATTGTGATAAATAGAAAATTGTTTGAAGATCATGCAAGATATGTTCGGACAGCGTTGGTTGCATATAATGCATATTTTTCGGATGGAAACGATTTTTCAAAGAGAGAATATCTGGAAAAAATAGTTTATGATGCAATGAGTGCAAACGAGTCAACGGTACAGTGATGATAATGAATAGGCAGTCAATGATTCGCACTGCTTTGTGAAGAGGAGAGAAAATGAGTAACTATAAAAAAATAAAGTCGTTGCTCGTCGGTATTCTGATCAGTAGTGCGATGCTGATGGGCTGTTCTGCTACCCAGCCCTCGACTGAGATTACATTGTCTGTGGATCAGATACCGGAATATGTGGGAGATCCTTATGTAGTCATCAATGACAATGAGCCGGATTTTTTGGACACCGACTTGTCGACATTGTCCTACGAATATTATAGTGAACTGGATTCCCTGGGGCGCTGCGGGGTCGCATACGCATGTGTCGGTATAGATTTAATGCCGAGCGAAGAACGTGGTGAGATCGGTCCTGTGAAGCCCAGCGGCTGGCACACAGTGAAATACGATGTTGTGGATGGAAAGTATTTATACAACCGCTGCCATCTGATCGCGTATCAGTTGTCCGGTGAAAATGCAAACGTCAACAACCTGATTACCGGAACCAGATACATGAATGTGGAGGGAATGCTCCCGTTTGAAAACATGGTTGCAGACTATGTGAAGGAAACCGGAAATCATGTTATGTACCGTGTTTCGCCGATTTTTGCGGGGGATAATCTGGTCGCCAGCGGCGTACAGATGGAGGCAAAGTCGGTAGAGGATGACGGGGAAGGAATTCTCTTTGATGTGTATTGTTACAATGTGCAGCCGGGCGTTGAGATCGATTATGCGACCGGAGACAGTACCTTGCGGAGTGACACGGCAGACGATACGCCGGATGAAGATACAGAAGAATCCGATGACGCAGCTCCTGTTATGGTGTGGAAATCTGCTACCGGAGAAAAATATCACAGCATCAATCATTGCGGAAACATGAATCCGGACAAAGCCACACAGATCACGGAGGAGCAGGCAATCAATCTGGGGATGGGCAAATGCAGCAGGTGCTGGTGAGCCTGTCGGCTG
>CAKVCR010000454.1 GCA_934725835.1 uncultured Odoribacter sp. | reverse complement strand
CTTTAGCGCTGTCATAAAGTTGTATATTTGGTCAAAGTTTGGTGTACTTGACTCCATGTATTCAATCTGTACACCGTCTTTCTCGCAGGTGTCATTATCAACATCCACGTGCAAAATTGAACTACGAGAAAATCTGTTTGCAAGTTCCTTAATTTTGTTGTATCCATTAGGGGTAGTAACAAACATAAATGAGTAACCGGCAGCAGGAGCATTTACGAGGAGTTCTTTTATGTCATCTAGTAATTTATTGTCAGGCGCATCGGGGAAGTTAAAGTCGATATACCAAGTAAATGGAAATTCAAAGTCGCCAGACTCTTTGTTGTATTCAAACAAAGACTTATTCCGACCTGCTGTGAACTTAATAATTTCAGCAGGACGAGAGCGGAGATACTTTCTTCTTTCTGCACATGAAACAGCTTTCGTATCATTTTCATTACTAGTGAACAAATCAAAATTCAAATCAGTTGTACCAACATTTGTCACATCAATCAACCGCCCAAGACTTGCACCTTTATACAGAGAATCAAAGATAGAATAGCTGCAGTTTTCTGGCGGAACGGTTTTTAACATTCGTGAGAGAAATTTTCTTACAAACTGTTTTTCTTTACAATCCGTTGAGGAAGTAGAACTCGAATTCGACGTGATGACTATGATATTGGACTCATACAGATTTATCCACATCGGCATTGCCATGTTTTCTTCCACTCCGTTTTTGTTTGGCAATGTGATTTTTGCATCGCATAGCAATACTTCTTCCGGCATAGAAGTAGGAGCGGAATATTTACCCCACGCACCACAAGAGTTTTCAGCAGCAATTTTCATTTTTTCCAACTTTGTGTGTATATTATGCAACTCTGCTGAAGTGTCGAAGCGAGATAATGCCGTCAACGCTTGCTCTTTTTCGTCTTTATACCTTAATTCGCAGTTATTTCTTTCATTGATGAATCGTTCGTTTTCCGCAGAACACTTGCGTCTTGTTTCAGTAACTTGATCACTGCATTCACGTTCTGCTCTGGCTTCAATATCGCTTATTTTATTATTGCAATAAGTACAGGCATCTTCAATTCTTTTGCAAAGGTCAAGAGCCATTTCAGCTCTGGACGAATAACCGTCTAATTTGAAGGTTCTCTTAATCCATGCCATAATACCTTGTTCCTGAAGCATTCTAATTAGCTGATTGAGCTCGACTTCATTTACACGAGCAGGATTAGGAGTATATTTCACAAGATCAGCCTTCGAGCACCACTGTTTAACCGGCTCAATATATTTTTGAAAGCTACTTTTCATCTGCACATAAACAGAGATTTCCTTTTTAGCACGAGACTCAATAGCAATAATAGCTGCTTCTCGTTCATGCTCAAAATTATTTAGTTTAGATATGTGCTCAGACTGAAGCTTTTCCATCATTTTGCATTGTTTTCCATCTAACGCTTTTAAGTTCTGAACTGCATCGTCTATTTCGGAATTGAGCAACTTCGGCAAGTATTTCTTGTAACTTCTTCATAGTATGCCTCCAAAAACACTTATGTAATGTCATGCTCGATAAGCTCAAGTTTTTTTGAAAGATCAGCTGCTCCAACACTAAGATTAAAGCAGGCTTCCTCAAAATCTTCAGCTATTTCAATCATCTTTGCCATATACTGCTGATAGAAAGCGTTAGATCCCGCATCTGTCCACCGAGTGTTCAGCTTTCCCCATATCTCATTTAGACTAGACGCTATTTCTTGTTTGCTGCTCATAATCTTACCCCCAAATTATAACATTGAATATGCCCACTCTAAAATGTCATACATTCTCGTATAAACAAGAAGCTTTAAAAATTTACCGCTAAAGCAAGCCACAAAAAACCTTATCAAATTCATTTTTGCTCCACCAGAGTATATTCCAACGATATCAAAAAATGGCAATGGCAGAGCAGCAAA
>CAKVCR010000453.1 GCA_934725835.1 uncultured Odoribacter sp. | reverse complement strand
GAACCATATTAAAAGATTATACCTATGATGCATTCGGAAACCAGAAGCAAACGGAGGAAAATGACAACAATCCCTTCCGTTACTGCGGAGAATATTTCGACAATGAAACCGGATTCATCTACCTCAGAGCAAGGTATTATGACAGCGATATTGGGAGATTTATTTCTGAAGATCCAGCACGAAGTGGATTGAATTGGTTTGTTTATTGTACGAATAATCCGGTGAACATGATTGATCCAGAAGGGCTAGCTGAAATGATATTGAGTTATGTTGTAGAGGCTTATGGTGGCTCACTTTATTACGATGAATCTAGTAACGCGCTTTATCTACACAATCAAAGTGGTCAAAGTATGCTTGTTGATACATCCGACTTGGGTTATATGCTTGATCGTTTCATCATAGATTCTGATATAAGTAAAGATTTATTTAGAGAAATGAATAATTTTTTAGGTGTTCATGGAATGGAAACATATCGACATCAAGCAGATCAAACTTTTATAACAGAAGGAGATGCTGTTCTCGCTTTTAAATTTATGTATTTTTCAAAGTCAATTTCAGAAAAACAGTAATATGGAACATATATACAGAAAGATTCAAAGACGGGAAGGCATTACTTTAAAGAGATAAGAAACAGTTCGGCAAGTGGAAGTGATGGAAATAACATAGATTTAGGGATGCCAGATCATAATACTGTTGCAAGCGTACACACTCATTGGCATCCTAATGGTTCTTTAACATTTTCACCAGGAGAGCATGGTGATGATGGCAATCAATATAAATTAGAACAGCTGGGTTATAAATTAAACTATTATTTAGTTAACAGAAAAGAAGAAATAAGAGTTAGAAATAATAGAGGGAATTAAAAATGAAAAAAATTGTTATATGCTTTTCTGTAATCTTTATTATATGTATTTTAATACTTAATGAAACATTTATTCGATACATTATTGGGAGAATAGAGGAAAAAAACGAAAACTATGGCAACGCAATACAAATTTATTCTAAGCTAAATCATTACAAAGATGCTCAGAATAGAAAAGTTAATCTAATCAAGTGGAGCAATCTGCACCGTGTCGAAACCAGCATATCAAATGCAATCGTTTTAAATCAAGATGGGAGCGTTACTTTGCTCAGAAATAGAGATGGGGAATTTTTTCAAGTTGATGGTTGGAAGAATATAACATCAGTTTCATCTGATGGAGTCAACATTGCTGGATTAAAAGCGGATGGAACAGTGGAAGTGGTGGGTGATAACTCAGAGGGTCAATGTGATACCGATCATTTGCGAGATATCACCGCAATTGATATCAAATATTGTATGCTGGTTGCATTGGACAGTCAAGGTCAAATCACAATTGTGGGAAAAAACAGTGAAAAATACCAGCCTATTGTTGATACTTGGCAAAATGTTATATCGGTTGCAACAAGCGGAGAACATATCGTTGCTCTTACCTCGCAAGGCACTGTGCTTTCCTGCGGAAATAATGAGAGGGGACAATGTGATGTGACAGCTTGGAATAACATTGTTCAGGTTGACGCAAATTCTTTCTATACTGTCGGATTAACGCATGATGGAACGGTTTTGATCGCTGGAAGTGCAGGCTTGACTAGTGAAATAATTCCAATTGATACTACCAAATGGAACAAAATAGTCCGGATAAGCGCAGCTAATTATCACTGTATCGGTTTAAAGAAAAATGGAACCGTAGTTGCAGTAGGTCAAAATGAAAACAATGAGTGTGAGGTTGATGATTGGAAAGATATTGTGGAGATCAATGGTGGAATATTTGATACCATCGGAATAAAAAAAGATGGTAGTTATTTGTCGACAATGGAAGCATGGGATCAAATGCAGCAATAGATGCGACAAAAAACATAAGGGGTTAGTTCTATTGTGTCAAGAGGAAGGAGAAGATACCAACTAG
>CAKVCR010000452.1 GCA_934725835.1 uncultured Odoribacter sp. | reverse complement strand
TGATAAGGGTTTCCCATACAAAAATAAACTTAAGCAACCGGGACAACTTTTCTAAACGAAAAAGATTTATGACGGTGGGGAGATAAAATCTCCCTGCCTGAAATCGGTAACTTCCAGTTTATCGAAACCTTATATACGAACATACATAGAGAACGCTTCGGCCATATAGACAAGAAACGAACCCCGCCGCGGAGCAATTCCGCGACGGGGTTCAGTGCCGTTTGCGCCGTCAGTGCCGTCAGTGCCGTCTGCGCCGTCTGTGGTGCCGTCAGTGCCGTCTGCGCCGTCTGTGCCGTCTGCGCCGCCTGTGGTGCCGTCTGCTTTTCACATTTTCACAGGCAAACAAGGGCAAATGGGGGCAAACGAGCGGAGGGATTACGAGATTATTCGATCAGGCCGCTCTCTTTGAGAAGCAGCTCGACTTCCGTGCCTTGAACCTTTTTCAGCACGAGCTTGAGAAGCGCTTTTTCCTTGAAGGAGAGCTTGATATCCGTGATCGGCTTTTTATCTATTGCATAGTAGCATGCGCGCAGAAGCTCGCGGATATCGTACTTACTGCCCCATACTTCCGGCACGGCACGGTCGATATCAAGCAGCGTATAGACCGATTCCATACCCGTACGCATGGAGTACTCGGTCGTGAAGATGGTGTCGCGCGGTGTCTCGGCAAACTGACCGATGAAAGCGAAGTTTACCGCGCCTTCCGGCACGACTTTCGGTCGGTCGGATTCCTTTCTCGGCTGGAAGAAAGCATTGATATAAGGCATATAGCAAGTCGTGGTATTACATGCGTCCTTTGCCAGCGCATCGATTTTTTCCGTAGGTACGCCGATATGATAGAGCCATTCGCGGCAGACCTCCTCGCCCGTGCAGTCACGCATGGCTTTCTTTACATAGTTCCCTTCTTTGTTCGTACTGAGGGAGTACAGCCATACGAGAACCGTGTTCTTGTCCTGGGATTTGAACTGCGGCTGGCGGTTTATCGTCCATGAGAGATACCAGTTTTCCGTGCTGTCTTTTACGGTAACAATACCGCCCGTCGTTACCTTGCCGGTACGCGGGTCGCGCTTGCAGATATTCATGATATACCGAATGATTTCTTCATTCGAGGTCGCAACGGTAGCACTCATCCAGTTGGTAGCGTCAACATTACTGCAGAATTTATCGGGATTGCCGTATTCGCCGTTCTTCGCCTGCGCCGCGATAGCCTTCCACATATCCCACGACTCGCCGAAGCCGTTCCGGATGCCGGAGAGATCGGGAGCGTGGGTCTGGTCTCCGTAGCAGGATGTGTCGGTGCAGCAGCCGTTTGTGATAAATACGAGATCATCCTCGGTAAGATCCATCGTTTGCTCTTTGCCATCCTTGACATAGATAATCTGCTTCGCAACTTTCCTTCCGTCCTCGTCCTCGATGAGGACATTCTTTACGTCCATGTCATATTCGATGTGCACATCGTGCGCCTCGAGATATTTTACAAGCGGCAGGATCATGCTTTCATACTGATTATACTTTGTGAAGCGCAGTGCGCTGAAGTCCGGAAGTCCGTCGATGTGATGAACATAGCGGCAGAGATAACGCTTCATTTCCAGAGCGCTGGACCAGCGCTGAAAAGCAAACATCGTCTGCCAGTAGAGCCAGAAGTTCGTGCTCCAGAAGCTGTCGGGGAGAATTTCCGAAATCTTCTTGTCCTCAAGGGCCTTCTCGGGGGTGAGAAAGAGCTTGGAAAGTGCCATCGCCGATTCCTTGTCAAGCTCAAACTTCTTGTCGGTATGGGCATCTTCGCCGCGGTTTACCGTCGCACGGCAGAGGGAATAGTTCGGGTCGTGCTTGTTGAGCCAATAATATTCGTCGAGCACCGATACTCCGGGCGTTTCAATAGAGGGAACATCGCGGAATGTGTCCCACATTACCTCGAAATGATTGTCC
>CAKVCR010000451.1 GCA_934725835.1 uncultured Odoribacter sp. | reverse complement strand
TGGTTGTTATCGCTACCTGTATTGCTAGCTTTTTTGTATCAAAATACACCAACGACTGGCGTTATAAGAGAAGAGATGAGGAGGAGACTTATTACCAGAAGAAGCTGTATATTCGAAAAAAATCTGAATCCATTGAATTGGCAAAGGACATTCGTATTTTTGGACTACAAAACTGGTTAAATGAGTTGTTAGACCAGATTCATAATCTCTATCTGGATTTTAGTCTACGATGTGAACGTGTGGAGGTTCTTGCGGATATGACAGAAGCGATATTAACTATGGTCCGCAATGCAATTGCCTATGTTTACTTAATCAATATGACACTTCACGAAGGATTAAGTGTTTCAGAGTTCTTATTATATTTTACAGCCGTAACCACATTTACAACCTGGGTTATGGGGATTTTACAAGAGATTAGCGCCTTGCATAAAGAAAGCCTGGACATATCCCGTGTCCGTGAATTTTTAGATTATCCGGAACCTTTTAAATTTGAAGAAGGGGAGGAAATTGCTACAGCACAAGAATATGAGTTGAAGCTGGAGAATGTTTCCTTTCGATATCCGGGAGCTTCAAAAGACACAATCAGTAAATTGAATTTAACCGTTCGTCCGGGAGAAAAGCTTGCTATTGTTGGACTTAATGGGGCAGGAAAAACAACTTTAGTAAAACTTCTTTGTGGTCTTTTGGATCCTACAGAGGGAAGAGTTTTACTGAACAAAAGAGACATACGTGATTTTAATAGAAGAGGCTACTATGACTTATTTAGCGCAGTATTTCAGGAATTTTCTATATTAGATGTTACAGTGGCTGAGGAAATTGCTCAGACAACGAAGGACATTGACTACGAGAGAATTGCAGATTGTTTAGAAAAAGCAGGACTTACCGGCACCATTGAAGAATTGCCCAATGGCCTTCAAACTCATGTAGGGCGTGAGGTCCATCTGGATGGAGTGCTGTTTTCCGGAGGTCAGACACAGCGTTTAATGCTGGCAAGAGCTTTATACAAGGATGGTCCGATTTTGTTATTAGATGAACCTACGGCAGCTCTTGATCCTATTGCGGAAAATGACATTTACCTAAAATATAGTGAAATGACCAGTGGAAAAACGTCTTTGTTTATTTCACATCGACTAGCTTCCACAAGATTCTGTGATCGTATTATTTTTGTGGCAGACGGGAACATCAAGGAAGAAGGAACCCATGACAGCTTACTGGCATTGGGAGGAGAATACGCCAACCTCTTTGAAGTTCAAAGTCGTTACTATCAGGAAGGAAAGGAGTTCTAGTATGAAAGAAAAAGTGAATATGCGTCGTGCTGCGGCATTGAATTTACGTGGTGTCAAGGAACTCCATAAGGTTTCACAGAAGTTTTTTCCGCTTTTAACATTGTATTGTATCATTAGTGCAATTACACCATATATTACAGTCTTTTTCTCAGCGCAGATTTTAAAAGATCTTGCAACTTTACGCCGTAGCCAGACTCTTTGGAACTGGGTTGCTTTGGGAGTTGTATGTGTAGGAGCAGCTGCCATTGCAAAAGCATTTCTTTATCGTCGCTATAATACACTGCGTAATGACTTATATGGGAGAAAGGAAATTCTTTTTATCCATAAAATGTTTGATTTAGATTTTGCAGAATTGGATAAGCAGGAAAACCATGACCTTCGAACACAAATCCAGCAAAATGAAAATTGGTCTAGTTGGGGGCTAATGAAAGTTAGTAAGGTATATGAAGGTACAATAACAAGTATCATAGGTCTGGCGAGTGGTATTGTACTTACAATCAGTCTTTTTTCATCTCCGGTACCAGAATCTGCAGGGCCCTTGACCGTATTAAATAATCCATTTTTTGTGGTTCTTTTAGCATTAATCATGATTGTAATCAGCATTTTTGCAGGAAAACTTAGCGCAAAGTCCATGGAGTGCTGGAG
>CAKVCR010000450.1 GCA_934725835.1 uncultured Odoribacter sp. | reverse complement strand
TCTCTGCATCTTCTTCATAAAGAACGTCAAACCATTTCTCAAATTTCAGAGGATTGGCCGCAATGGCATCAAATAAAATTGTTTTTTCCGTATACCGGAAATAGAAGTCAATTCTTCGTCTGAATTCTTCATCCGAAACATTCGGGCTGCAAAGTTCCTTCATACTGTATGTCGATTGAAGCCGCTGATATAAAATATTTTCATTGGTCCATTCAATCAATACTTTTATCAGGCTCCGCCCTTTTTGGGTATCCTCCTTTACGAGCTTTGCATATTTCCGATATCGCTCAGAATTATTCGTTAAGCTAAATTCCGGATCATACTTATGAATGTATTGCAGCAGGCTCTTCTCTATATCCGCTTCATCGTATCCCTGATACGCAACCTTGAGTTCCCCATAATCCACTTTCAAATAATTTACCGTCCAGCTTTCTACGCATCCCAATACGGACAGTTTATAGAGCGAATTCTCAATATCCGTCTTTTGCTTTGCCGAATTAAAGTACAATTTAACGGTTCCCTTGCCATTCTTATCCAGTACCATTAAAATCTCCCGGATCTGCTCATATTCTTCGTCGACACTCCGCTTACTTAAATTCCAGAGGAACATGATACTGTTTAAGTCGTTTCTTAGATATTTATCGCATAATTCTTTCCGGCGTTCAGGCGATATATCGGCACTGAAAATTTCTTTTTCGATCTTATCGCTGATTGAGTCCTCCCCGTAGACGATGTAGCAATAAGATTTCTCTGATTTGTCCGCGTCGCGTCCGGCCCTTCCTGCTTCCTGATAGAAAGATTCGATGGAGCCGGGAAGCGTATAATGAATCGTGTACTTGATATTCGGCTTATCAATCCCCATACCAAAGGCCTTCGTACAAACCAGGATCGCATACTCATCCCGCATAAATCGCTCTTGCACATCCAAGCGTTCCTCCGATGAAAGCTGTCCATTATAAACCCCAATCCGCCCCCGCATTTCCGGAAAAGCCGCCAGACGTCCCGCAACCTCATTGCATCCGAGATAGCCCCCCACAGTGGGTGTAAAAATTAAGCCGATTGTCTTTTTCTTTTCATCTGTCAGAACATCTCTTTTCAATATCCGGCTCAGATCATGAACAATTTGATCGACCGCCTTGATTTTTTGCTGTCCCCGCGCATACATGCGTTTGAAAACCAATTCATCACGATTCATCGACGGAAGAGCCTTCACACCGCTCCCGTCATTTCCAAATTCATTTTTAATATCTTCCAATACGACTTGAGATGCCGTTGCTGTCAGGCCCAGCAAACAAGCCTCCGGACAAAAAATTCTCAATGTTTTGGTCAACGCTAAGTAAGACACTCTGAAGTCGTGTCCCCATTCAGACAGACAGTGTACTTCATCCAGTACCATCATTGCAAAGTTCATCTTCCGATTTACCATCGCAATACTATTCCGGAACTCTTCGTTTTGAAAACGTTCCGGCGAAACCCATAAAAGCTGGAAAGAACCTTTGGCGAGAGCCTTCAAAAGTCTGTCTTTTTCTTTCCCGCTGTATTGTGAGCTAATATACCCTGTATGCACAATTCCTGCCCGGTCCATGCTCCTTTTCTGATCGACCATTAAGGCAATAATCGGTGCAATGACAATCGTTACTCCGGGCTGCAGAATTGCACTAAACATATAGCAAAGAGACTTTCCGGTCCCGGTTGGCAAAATTCCGATGGTATCATTTCGTTCGAGAATATGGATGATAATCGGCAGCTGACCTTCCCGAAAAGAATCAAATCCGAAAATATTTCTCAAAATAAAATTCAGCCGCTGAATATCTTTACTGTTATTTTCCTTCTCAATTCGATACTTCAGCATTTCGGCCGTGGAAATCTTAAAATAATCCCGTTGTATGAAATAATCATTGCGGATGAAAACGCATCTCGGATTTCGCCTATATGT
>CAKVCR010000449.1 GCA_934725835.1 uncultured Odoribacter sp. | reverse complement strand
GGATATAATGTTGAACTGGACAGTGAATTTGTGTTGTTAAAAGCAGTTGACAAAGTGATGGCACAGGCAAAGAACAATACAAGTTTGCGAAGTTGGATAAATGAATTATTAAATGATAGTGTAGAGGAAGGAAAGTCATGGAGTATAAAGAATAAAATTGCAGATTTAGGGCAAGAACTTTTCCGTGAAAATTACATGTTATTTAATCAGAATTTGTTGACTAAATTTAGTGATAAACATTTTTTGAAATCGTATAGAGACTTTTTGAATCTTCAAATTAAATCTTTTGAAGATGATTTGCAATTAATGTCAAACCAGTGTATAGCCATAATAGATCAGAATGGACTAAATGCAGATTCCTTTAAAAGAGGCAAATCAGGTTGTGTGGGGTGGTTTTATAAATTATCTGCAGGAAATTTTGAACCTCCGACACAGACTGTAAGAAATGGTGCAGAGTCAAAAGAAACATGGATGACAAAAAAAACTCTAGATAGAAACAGCATTGAAAATATATTACCGGAATTGATGTCCAGATTGCAAAACGCACTTACCTATTACGATTTACATTCACGCAATTATCTTTCAGCAATTCAATTAATAGGCAATCTTTATCAATTAGGAATTCTGAATGATCTTTATCAAGAAGTACGTTCCTATTGTAATGAAAAGGGACTGATGTTGCTCAGTGATACGACACTTATTCTTAATAAATTGCTTTCTGCTAATGATACGTCTTTTCTCTTTGAAAAATGTGGTAATTATTATAAGCATATTATGATTGATGAGTTTCAAGACACATCTGCCATGCAATGGAAAAACTTTAAGCCATTAGTTATCAATAGCCTATCTGAGAACAGCACAGCAATGATTGTTGGTGATGTAAAACAAAGTATTTACCGTTGGCGTAATGGCGAATGGAGCCTTCTTGCATATGAGGTTGAAGAGCAGTTAAAAAAGTTTGGCGTACAAAATGTATATTTGAATGACAATTGGAGAAGTGCTAAAGAAATTGTAGAATTTAATAATAAGTTTTTTGAAGTAGCTTCAGATCTTTTGACAAAAATTTATCGGCAGGATGCTGGTGGAGAAAATGAGCGAGCTCAGACAATAAAAGAAGCATATAAAAATTTACGGCAAACACCTAAAAAGCAGAAAGCCGGCTATGTAAATATTTCATTTGGTCCTGAGAAAATAGAAAAAGATAGCGAAACTGCAATTATCAGTGACGTAGTTAATATTATAAATAGTATCAAGAAAAGAGGGGGAAGACTGAAAGACATTGTGATATTGGTGCGTAATGGTAAGGAGGGAGCTTTGATAGCAGATTACTTAATAGAGTACAATAAAATAGCAATTACTCCTATACCGTTTATTTCAAATGATTCTCTTTATGTATGGTCGTCACCTTATGTACAATTCGTTATTGCTATTTTGCATTACTTGGTAGAACCGTTTGATTCTGTCAATAAAGCAAAAATTATCTATTTCTATAAGACTTTAGTTCAGAATGATTCGAATATTTCTTTGCATGAAATATTTATCAAATCGTCAAATGCAGATATATTTGACATTCTAGAGACAACATTCAAGCCTTCAGAAGTATCAGTGTTATCATATTCTCTGTTTGAAACTATAGAGACAATTATTGAGCGTTTTAATTTGCATAATAAAGAAGAAGAAATCCCTTATTTAGTTGCATTACAGGATATTATTTATGAATATGAAATAAATAACTCTAATAGCCTTACGCTCTTTTTGGAATGGTGGGAAAAAGAATTGTGCAAACGTGTACTTTCAACATCAGAAGAGATTGATGCGGTACGAATACTAACAATTCATAAATCGAAAGGTCTTGAATTTGAATATGTAATTCTTCCGTTTTGCTCTTGGGAATTAGATGGTACACGCCCAATTCGTAGAATTTGGTGTAAGAATAAAGAGCAAGTATTCAA
>CAKVCR010000448.1 GCA_934725835.1 uncultured Odoribacter sp. | reverse complement strand
CTCTGCCTTGTAGACAGCGCTGTGGATCTCATGCGCGCCAAGCACAAGAACGGCGAGGAATTTTACTGGCTGCTCTATTACGCCTACCTCTCCCCGCAGGAGTTTCAGAACGTCGAGGAAATCATCGACCAGCTCCGCCCGCACATCCGCGATATCAGCACCCGGACGTATTACCGGAAGCGCAAGGAGGCCGTCGAGGTGCTCAGCTCGGTGCTGTGGGGATATACGGCACAGGATAGTGCGGGGATCGTGAGGGAGTTTTTGCAGTAAGTTGAATATTTTCGGGCAAGACACCCAGAAAAGTATCCTGTAAAAATATGAAAATGGGGATGTTTTGAGTTCTCGTTGCTTTTCTTTGAAAAACAGCAACGTTTTGTTATGTTAGTCTTTCAAATTATTTTGAAAAACTTTGTATTTTTTGTTGAATTTTGTGAAATTTGCTGTATAATAAAAATATACATAATAACAATCTGTGGAGGTTTACTATGAAGCATACTAAACCTACTAAAAGCAAAGTACATGATAAAATTGCCATTTTAGAATCGCGCTTCAATCGTGATCCTCAAAAAGTGGCAAATGCCGCATCTCAAGAATTAAATAAAGCAAATCAGTTTCTCACAGCTAGTGGAGTAATTGCTCCCCTTATCTTAAGCATTTTATATTCTATATTTCCAATGTCTTTGCACTTTCCACTCACTCTAAATACTCTAATTGATCTTGGCAGTACTGTTCTCTTTATTGTTGTATTCCTTGCACTGCTCAAACAAGTTAAAATCAGTCAGGATGTGGTCTTTGAAACACAAGCTAGCACGTCTCATCGAAATGCAGAAATAAAACAGTTAAGGAAAAGCGTTCAAGAGTTAAAAAGCAGTCAGAGCTTATACATTACGGCCGTTAAACAGCTCGGCGAGCAAATGAGCAAAGGAAAGACAACAATAGAGTCTTTAATTATGATTCTATCAGCTTTGATGCATTGTAATGTCTCGGTCAATAGTGAAGGCGATAACATTACATTCAATTTTTATGAACTTCGAAACGAAACCATCAAAATGCTCTTTTCCGGAAATCGCCAAGTGTACTGCACTCCTAATAGCGTTGACAATCCCCGATTATACGATGCTTCATTTAAGCAGAACGCCATCGGACTGAACATTAACGACAAGTCTATTCGGAACTACTACTGCATAAAGTGTATTAAGGGGGATGCCCCCTGCCGAAATGGTTGTTTCATACTCAGTGACTGGAAAGCAATTGCAGAAGCCTTTATTTGGAGCGGTTGGACCTCTGATGAACGAGATATAATAATATCAGAAAACAATCGCGAAAAGTGTATTGATTTTGGATTTGTATATAATCAATACATTGGTTTTTCCATACGTAGAAAAGATGGAACTACTATCTTTGTGGAAGTAATCGCCAATCACGACACAACACTAACAACCCCTGAAAATCCCGACTTACTCCATGTCGCAACACAGATTAAATCAAAATTCACGCCATTGGTAAATGTTCTTTGGGATATCTACTACAGCAATTCTTTGGGTGGAAGGAGTGAAGAAAATGGTTGAAGTCAAGGATAACAGTAATTTTGACAAAATTTCAGATGAAGCAATCCAACATTATATGTCGAGTATATTCGAATATGAAGCAATTATTGCATCTGTTAAAAAAAATTATGTTGAAATCGAAATGATGCAACAGGCTTTGGCTTGCCATCCTACGATAAAAGTGAAAAGGTTCAAAAATGCACAGAGACATCGTATGCAAATTCAGAAAAGTGGGCGCTAGTAATGCTATACCTGTATGCTATGTCGTAACATTGGCACACTTTTGCTCTTTCGGCGCAAATCTAGATGTGTTATACTGAAGATGCTCAAAAGCATATAAAACTGAATCTTGTTGCGAGCAGACGCCTATACTGGGCGTCTGCTTTTTGCATCGGGAAAAGAAAAAGGAGGAGCATCTGTGAACACA
>CAKVCR010000447.1 GCA_934725835.1 uncultured Odoribacter sp. | reverse complement strand
TTTTTGGACTCTGTGGAGTATATCCGTGACAGTGGTGTCCCTGTGTTGGGGGTGAATAGCGGACGTCTCGGTTTTTTGGCCAATGTGCGTGCAGGAGAGATTGAAAGGGCGGTGAAGTGTATTGTCCGGGGAGAGTATGAATTGGAACAAAGGGAGATGTTGCAACTGGAAGTAGATGGCAGGGAAGTGCCGGGATTTGATTATGCATTGAATGAAGTGGGGGTGCAAAAGGAGGCTACAGCTTCTTTGTTGAATATTCATGCATATGTCGGCGATGTTTTTCTGACCACTTATTGGGCGGATGGTCTGGTGGTGGCAACTCCTACCGGTTCTACGGCTTATTCCATGAGCGGAGGAGGACCGATTGTGAGTCCGGAGTGTCACAATATTATTCTTACGCCGATATGTCCTCATAATCTGAGCATGCGTCCTTTGGTGGTGCCGGCAGATGCTGAAATCAGATTGAAAGTGGAGAGCCGTTCCGGCAATTTTATTTTAAGTGCGGATTCGCGAAACCGACAGATGGAGGATTCCTGCCATCTGACAATCCGGCGTAATGATAAAAAATTGAATGTGGTGAAATTGCCGGGACATAATTATTACGAGACTTTGAGGAAAAAATTAAAGTGGGGAGAGGATGAAAGGAATGAAAAATGGAGAGGTTGTCGTGAATAATCGTAATTTTGTTTTTATCTTTGGACGATTTTTGTGAAAATAACAGATTCTATGAATGATATACAAAAAGAGGTTGTTGCTGCGGGATTACCAAAACACGTAGCCATCATTATGGATGGTAATGGTCGTTGGGCGCAAGAACGTGGCTTGGACCGGGTATATGGGCACAAGGCAGGAGTAGATGCCGTGAAAAGAGTGGTGGAAGCTGCCGGAGAAGTGGGCTTGGAATATTTGACTCTGTACACTTTTTCGATAGAAAACTGGAATCGTCCCAAGGCGGAGATTGATGCATTGATGGGATTGATGGTGGATGCCATTATCCGTGAAACTCCTGATTTGATGCGGCAGAATGTGAGGATTCAAGTAATTGGACATACGACAGATTTGCCTGTTGAGGTGTGGAAAAAAATGGAGGGATTGATACAGCAGACCGCAGAAAATACAGGTGTGACTTTAATTTTGGCATTGAGTTATGGTGCACGTTGGGAGATTGTAGAGGCAACCAAGAAAATAGCTCAAGCATATAAGAATGGTGAAATCTCTGATTTGAAGGATGTTGATGATGCTTGTTTCTCGAATAACCTGACAACGGCAGGGATTCCAGATCCCGATTTGTTGGTGCGGACAAGCGGAGAATGTCGGTTGAGCAATTTCCTCCTTTGGCAGTGTGCTTACACTGAATTTTATTTTCTCGCTAAATTTTGGCCTGATTTTGAAAAAGATGATTTATATTTGGCAATCCGTAATTTCCAAAAACGTGAACGGCGTTTTGGCATGACGGGTGAGCAAGTTAGTAAAAGATGATATATGATTGGTAAAGTAATTCTTGGTATACTGATAATTATTTTTGCTTTTGGAAGAGGCGTTGCGCAGAATACAGGTACAACAGACCATCCGGAAGTGTTTTATTCAAGTCCTAAAACTTATGTGATTGGTGGTATTGAAGTGACCGGATTGGGTGAACAATATGACCCGGGTACGTTGATTCAGCTGGCCGGTTTGCACTTTGGTAGCGAAATTAAAATTCCCGGAGATGCAATTACAAAAGCGATTAAGCGTCTATATGCTCAAGGCTTGTTCTCGGATGTTACTATTTCAATAGATAGAGTAGAGGATAATAAGGTGTTTTTGATTATGAATTTGACAGAGCGGCATAAGTTGTCGCGAATCAATTATATTGGTATCAAAAAGTCGGAAGAGACTAAAATCAAGGAAAAAATCAATCCACTGCCGGGTACGCAGGTGACCGATAATATGATTTCGAATTTGAAACATATTGTGGAGAAGTATTTTAAGGAGAAGGGATATTACAATATGG
>CAKVCR010000446.1 GCA_934725835.1 uncultured Odoribacter sp. | reverse complement strand
GGCTTCTTGGTGTTGAGGGGTTTGTAAACGGAAGCCCACACGTAGGTTATAGGGAATAAATGAAGAGGGAAGAGAGTTTTTGGGTAATATGCCCTCATTGGCTGACAGTACAATCAGGTGTTTGAAGTCAAGCATGCGGGTTTCCATTAGACCCATTAGTTGAAGCCCTTCCAAGGGTTCTCCGGAGAATGGGATGGTGATATTGTTGATAACTTTAGTGATAAGCTGTATATATAGTTTTTCTTCCGGTTCTATTCCTTCTTCTTTGAAAGTGTTTTGCAGATTTTGTATCTGTGTGTAAATGGAGAAAATAAACTCCTTTTCGATAGAATCTGCTTCTATATTTAATGTGGTGCGGGTAAGCAGATTCAGAATGCGCAGTAAGTAGGATGGTATGTTTTCATCTTCGGGTGAAAAAATGGCTTTTGTCAAAGGATGAAACAGTAGATATTTTTCTTGTATATAGATGATGTTATTTTGGTTGATAAAGTCAGTTATTTTGTTGATGTCTTGTGGACACAATTCTTTTATGAGTTTGTGGTTTAGTAGGGCAATTACGGGTTTATAATAGTAGTAGATTATGCTGCCTTCTTGCTTGGAGTAATTTTTCAAATCGCATAACAAGGATATCAGGGCAGCAACAGATGTTTTTCGTGCAGGATACCCCATGGTGATATTGATTTTTTTTATGTATTCCGGTATGGAATGTAATGTTGGTATCAACATCTGTTCATCACAAAGAACGACAGCTGTATCGCGTGGGTTATCGTTGATTAAATGCGAGGTCAACTGCTCCAATAATTTAGCTTGTCCGACAGACGATGGTACGGAAATATACTCTATCTTTTTGTTGTTGTGCAAAAAGTTGTTGAAATGCCCTATATCCAGTTCATTGTTGAAAAGTTTTAGATTTTCCCGAATATATAATCCTGCTTCCTGATATTCATTAGCTGTATAGTATACATCGTAATCCCAATAGAAAGAGGCTTTACCTAAATTTTGGAAATAAGAAAAAATATGCTTTTCGCAGATATTCAGAGCGTTGAATCCGGCAATTACTAAATGTTCCGGATGCTGGAATTCATCTATATGTTCGCAGAAGTACCGTTCATTCATTCCTTCGTAGCATATTTTGTCTTTCTGTAATGCAGTACGGAAAGCAGTGTAAGTTGCGTATAGCTTGTTCCATACTTTTAGGAATTCTTCCTGTTCGTGACTATATTTATTGGCATTGAAACTGCTCCAGAATTTCTGAATGGCAGCGATTTCTTCTTCTGTTAGGTAGGGAAAATTTGCTTCAATCTCTTTTAATGCTACTAAATTGGAGAATAGGTCTTTGGCATCAGCAAGATATTTGTCTACATCGTCAAAATCGCCTAACAGCATTGTGCCCCAAAAATAGAACTCTTCAAAACTCTTATGGCTGCCGGATACTTCCGTATAAGCTTTATATAGTTTGATTGTGAGGGTCAGATTGTCAGCCTTATGCAAGCCTGTGTGTTTTTCGATATATTCAGAGAGGGTTAGGATTTCCGGCATCCACACCGGGTGTTTGATTAGTTTGGAAAGTTCTTCGGCTAAGAACAGACCGGCACGTTTATTAGGAAAAATGATAGTCAGGTGATTGAAGTGTTCTCCATATTTATTGATGATGTCGTTTGCCAGGAGTTGAAGAAATGTTTCCATATATTTATGTTAAAAAAAGACTTTATAAACTATATGAGTTTTACCAACTAATTCGTTATTTTTGTATCGCTCTGCCTATTATGTGGCGATAGGGCAAATTTACGATTTTCATGTAGTAAAAATGCTAAATTAGTACCAATGTTTAAAGATTTGTTAGCGAAAAATCGCAGTTATCGCCGTTTTCGTCAGTGTGAGCGAATGAGCATGGAAGAATTGACAGAATTGGTGGGATTGACCTGTTTATGTGCATCAGGAAGAAATGCACAGGCTTTGAAGTATATTATTGTGCATGATGAATGTGATTGTGCTCGGGTATTTC
>CAKVCR010000445.1 GCA_934725835.1 uncultured Odoribacter sp. | reverse complement strand
AAACTACACTTTCCTTTTTCTGTGTTCCAAATGCTACCACGGTCACTTCATCCAGACTCTCAGTTTCCGGCTTAAGTGCTACATTGATTTTTGTCCTCCCTTTCAAGGGCACTATCTCCGTTTTATATCCGATAAAAGAGAAGGACAACACACCATCCGGCTGTACACGTAAACGGAATCTTCCTTCGCTATCCGTTGCTGCACCCATAGAAGTGCCATACACAATCACCGTTGCTCCCGCTACCGGATTACCCTTTTCATCCAACACTCTACCGGATACTTCTACCAAATTAACTGTTTGTTGGTCTACTGCTTTTTTCTTGATGACAACATGGTTGTCTACAACCTCAAAAGTAAATGACGAATTTTTCAAGCATGCCTCCAGCACCTGCTGCAAGGTAGCCTGCTTAAAAGACTGCGTTACCTTAAGCGGCTGCTGTTTCAATTCTGCGCTATTGTAGGTAAATACATAGTCGCTGTGCGACATCAGATACTCAAAGACCTCTACCAGACTCTTTTCCTTGAAGTCTACAGTAAATGTCTGCGCTGATTGAGCCATCAACCCCAAAGAGCTGAATAAGAAAAGCAACGCACAAGAAATATTCCGCAGAATACCTCTTTTTCGCAAATTTCCCCGTTCCAGAGGAGTGTAATCACGTTTTTTTTCCATAAATTTGTAGTATGAATTAATATTACCATTAGATAGGTGGGAGAAGGTCCAAGTTCTCCTGCCTATTTTCTTTTAATCAAAAACAATTTTTCTCCAATCCGCTCGCAACTGAAATCACCTACTTTCTCAAGAATCAAGAGTACATCCTCTACATTGTCGTACTGTTTGATAATCGTTGTATAAGTCAAAGTTGCTATCTTATCGTTTTCAAATTTGAATTGCACTCCGTAATAGCGGGCCAACTTTTCCAAAACTGTTTCCAACCGAGCATCCTTAAAAGCAAATTGCCCGTCTCTCCAAGCCGTGAAATAACGGACATCCACCTCTTCCACTTTCCATCCGCCATTTCCATCCAACACAGCCTGTTGCCCGGGAGCAAGCACTACTTTATGTTCTTCTGCATCCTGCATCCGGACTCGTCCCTCCACCAAAGTTGTCACACACTCCTTTTCTGTCTGAGCGGAAACATTGAAACAAGTACCCAACACCTCTACTTTTGCCGAAGACGTGTGAACCAAAAACGGTCGCAACGAATCTTTTGTTACTTCAAAATAGGCTTCCCCAGCCAATTCGATTTCCCGACAATCGGCAGCAAAGCGAGACGGGAATTTCAAACGACTGCCACCATTGAGCCATACCCGTGTGCCATCAAAAAGCACCACCTGCAACTTATCATTCTGTGCCGTTACCAATTCTTCATAATGTACAGGCTCTTCAGCCAAGGAATCCTCAACCACACCGGCAACCGTCTGCTTTTTGATTTCCTGAGCCAAAACCAACTCTTTCAAGGTATCGTTCAACAGAATCTCTTTATCTGCCTTCCTCCAGATTGTCACAGTCTGCTGCTCGTTTATTGCAACCATCGGAATTATCATGTCCGATTCTTCTACTTTCCTAGTTTCTCTCAACAAAAACCAACCACAACCGAGTCCCACAACGACCAATGCCGCTATCGAATAAAAACGATGCATCCACTTTTTACGACGTATTCTCGCCATTTGGGTTTCCATCTGCCACCAGGCAGATTGTTCATCAGTATATTTCAATTTTTTCACACTCCGGTACAACCGATCGGAATTTTTCAGTTCCATGAAAAATCTCATATTCTCCGGCTTCTGTAGCCAAGCCTCTAGAATGTCAGACTCATTTCCCTTCAAAGCACCCCGAAGGTGTTTGTAGATCAAATCGCTCATCAATATGTCTTTTTCTACTCTTTTCATATTTCCTCCTTTAAAAACATAATGTTGAAAACAATAAAGCTATCAGCACATATTCGCTCAAATCCGCCAGACGCCCGCGTAATTCGCGATAGGCCTGTTTTTTATGAGTTTTCAATGTATTGATA
>CAKVCR010000444.1 GCA_934725835.1 uncultured Odoribacter sp. | reverse complement strand
TTTTGTGGTATCACCTGGAATCGAACCAGGGACACAAGGATTTTCAGTCCTTTGCTCTACCGACTGAGCTATGACACCAATGATTGTTTTGCGAGTGCAAAGGTAGGGATAATTTTTATATCTGCAAGTTTTCAAATGAAAAAAAATGAAATATTTTTGAAGACTAAAAATAAATTTAGCTTTGTCTGCTTGATAATTAATTATTTAATCTATATTTGTCAGGATAGAAGAATCTTAGTTTTGTGTTTTCTGACAAAGAATATATGGCTATGTACCCTTCTACTATGTTTAATTAATTATTAATTTTTTTGTTGTGAATATTTTTGTTGCAAAATTGAGTTCAGCTACAACCAATGATGACCTCGCAGCGCTTTTTCAGGAGTATGGTACGGTTTTATCTGCCAAAGTGATTATGGATAAGGAGACCGGCAATTCGAAATGTTTTGGTTTTGTGGAGATGGAGGATAATGTAGAGGCAATGAATGCAATCAATGCTTTGAATGATACGGAGTTTCATGGACGGAAGATTGTGGTGAAGAAAGCGCATGCAAAAGAAGATGGTGGGCATAAAGAGCATCGTGGAGGACGGCGCCCGTTGCAACACCATGGCAGTGAAAGACATTTTGCTTCGCATCGTATACGTACTGAGGAGTAATTGTCGAATTTGTGTTGAAAGGATAGAGAAGAAAAGGCTGATTCTGGCATTCCCAGCATCAGCCCTTTTTGTATTTCGCTTTTAGGTAGGCATAGAGTACTTTGTGTAGCAGGGCAGCTTGCGCTCGTTCTGAATCGGGAAGGTCGGAGTCGGTTTCTATGGCATTGCAGGCATCAATAATTTGTTCATCATGTTCTATAAAGTCCGGAGCGTATTCTTCCAGGTGGAACATGTCTGCCAATTGCATCTTTTCGATGCATTCCAGAGCTAGATTGCGAGCCTGGAGTATGTGTTCTTTACGATAGGTGGCAAGAAATATCTGGATGATGGAGTCTGTGAAATAGTCGCAAAAATAATGGAGTAGTAGCAGACGGCGTTTATAGTGTTCGGGGGTGGCTGTATCGCGAGATATCAATGCACAGAGAGCTATGTAAGCTAGTTCTGCAGTTTCAATGCTTTCCTCTTCCTCTTGGTCCAGTTCGAGCAAGAGGGTTTTGTATAGGCCGTCTGCGTAGCCTTCTGTTAGAGTGGCGTCGGACAGTTGGTGGTAGTAATCCTGACGGTTTTCCATCAAGGAGTGGAGCGCAGCTCGAAGGTCGCGGCGGTTGCCGGTTTGGCTGTGTATGTTGATGAGCTCAAGAAGCTCTTTCAGGCTATTATTCATGGTCATTTCCCTTGTTCTTTTCAGATGTTGTGAAGTTTGTCCAGCCTTGTGCTTTCAATTCGAAAGTGTTGCCGTCTCGGGTCGTCATTTGGTAACCATCGCCGACCTTGCAGGTGTGACCAATGACGCTTATGCCTGGAAGTGCGGTCAGTAAATCATATTTGTCCACCGGAACAGTAAATAAAAGTTCATAATCTTCGCCTCCGGAAAGGGCGCATACCGTAGCATTCATGTTTAGCTCTTCTGCCATTTTGAAGGTTTGGTAGTCTATCGGGATCTTTTCTTCGTATATGTTGCAGCCGACTCCGGAGTCTTTACAGATGTGCATGATTTCAGAGGCTAGACCATCGGATATATCAATCATGGCTGTCGGACGAATGTTTTTCTCACGTAATAATTCAACAATGTCTTTGCGTGCTTCGGGTTTAAGCTGACGTTCAAGAATGTATTCATATCCGGCAAAATCCGGTTGAACATCTTTGTTGTCTTGAAAAACAATTTTTTCGCGTTCAAGTAGCTGAAGCCCCATATAGGCTGCCCCTAAATCTCCGCTGACACAGATTAGCTGATTTTCGCATGCAGTGCTGCGATAGACTATATCTTCTTCGTTGGCTTCACCTAAAACGGTGACGCTGATGCATAGTCCTGTTTTGGAAGAGGTGGTGTCGCCTCCGACAAGGTCAATGCCGTAGTGTTCGCAGGCTAGGTA
>CAKVCR010000443.1 GCA_934725835.1 uncultured Odoribacter sp. | reverse complement strand
GGCGCTGCATATTGTCGAAACGGCGGTCCCAGTTGATTTTTTGGAAGATCCGCGTGCCCGGGGTAAGCACGGCGCTCCCGCCGCCGGAAAGAGCACCGCTCCCGCCGCCGGAAATCCGGTGAAGAATCCGGCCGTTCTCCTCAAAAACCTCCGTTACCGGGAACGTGTTTTCCGCATCCGGAGTATCCCCCGGCAAAAGTGCGGCGATGATTCCGGTATCGCAGGACTGCCCGCCGCCGGTCGGGAAGAAAATGGTCTGATCCAGTTCGAGAAGGAGATCCTCCCCGCGCATTTCACAAGCTGAAATTTTAGAAATTTGCTCTTGGAGTGTAACATTCTGCTGATAAATCCGTATTGTTTTCATAAGGTGATTTTTGTACCCCCTTTATATTTTGCTGCTCAAAGGACTTTCGCCGCCCTCATTATAACACAAGAACGCGCCGGAAAAACGCCGGCGGCTCAAATTTGCGCGCGGAAAACAGGAAATCAAAATATAAAAATTGACGGAAAAATCAGAAATATATAGAAAAATCTACGAAGATGTATTACAATGAGGGAAGGTGTGCAACAATGCCGGAATTCCCGGAGATGAAATTTCCGGAGCTGGAAGAATCAGAGATGAAAATCGGAAATCGCCGGAGAAAAAGAAAAAACCCGCTGAAAGCGAGTTTTCGATTCCACATCCTGTGGAGCCCGTAAAGGGCGATTCGGAAAATTCTTTATTTTAACCTATAGCCCTTCCGCTTATTGTTTCGCTACATTCCAATTATGTAACTTTCAATCAAGTTAACTTGAAATCCCTCAACGGCGAAAAGTGTTCTTAGATGTCATTGAAAAGCTCTTAGTTTTTTAGACCTTGAAGGATGGCGTAGCTTTCTTAATGCGTTTGCCTCTATCTGCCGAACTCTCTCTCGTGTGATATTGTATCTGTTGCCAACCTGCTCCAATGTCTGCTCTGGACCACCAAAACCATAGCGAAGCTTAAGGATTTCTTCTTCACGAGGGGTGAGATCCTTTAATGCGCCCGCAACAACTTCACCAAGTATCTTATTGTGAATCACCTGCAGAGCATCTTCATCGGAAACAACTGTATCCGGCGATATGCTACCCAACATTGAACCGAGCATTACATCGTCATTCTCGCCATACTCATCAGAGTACAAATTAAGAAAATCCTCAATCCTTGAATCTGGAATCATTTGGGCGATGGTTCTCTCAGCATCCTTATCGGAACACTCTAACATATCTATCACCATTTGACGAGCTTTTTCGCATTGCCCCAGGTCATCGCATTCAATACAACCGTAGCTTTTTAGAATGGGGTACATAGAGAAGTAATTCTCTTTTTGATGCATAGGATAGTAAACAAGCGGGCGGCGTGTGCTCTGCTCTCGTGAAATATTCTGTAAAATCCAAAGAGCTGCGTATGGAGTTCTTCTCCCTCGGCGTATTGCTTAATTTCTTCGACTTTTTCCGCCTTTCGTGAATTTGCCTGTTCGATTTGATTCTCTAATTCTTCAAGCCGAGTATCGATCCTTGCGCTTTCTTCCTTGGGCAATAAGGCAAGCAAGCAGATTAAGGCGCTGCATAGAGTAATAGTCCAAAGTCTCATCCGAGATTTGGCGTAATACAGCATTCTCGATTATTTCCTCTCGTGCGGCATATCCTTTCTTAATCGCTTCGACATCTTTATCGGACAGGTAAGGAGAAGCAACAATTTGAATTCTGCCACCTCTTTCTGCCATAGAAGCAATACCCTTTGTCAGCTCCACAAGAGACGACGAAGAAAAGAATCCAACCGCCCGTTTGTAAGATATAGCTTCTTTGAGAAGAGGAATATAGAAATCCTGCACGACATTATCTAGGAGAGACCTATACTCGTTTTTTATGTATTTGTCTTTTAAACTCATAATTGTCCTCCTATTAGAGATTATCGCTCAAATCATCGAGCACTTGGCGTAGTGACGCGAAGTCTTCATCGGATGTAAAGAAGCTCGTACTGAAACGGATTGTTCCTGCAGGGAATGTG
>CAKVCR010000442.1 GCA_934725835.1 uncultured Odoribacter sp. | reverse complement strand
TGGCGTCACATTCGGAATGACCGGCACATTTGTTGTTGCCGTTGATTTCCGCGAGGAAAAGCTGCTTGGAGTGATCCTTCGCAACGGCACGGGAGATGACATTAGCACTGGAATCCTCCCCGTTCAGATGAACAACAAATCCGCTCTCCGCATACTGGCTGCCGTGCGTCAGGAGTCTCTCCCGGATGACGAGCTTCGCGCCCTTGTCAAGCTCGGCGGTGGTGGTCCGTTTTGTGGAATCCACGCCTTTAATCTGGACCATCTCCATTTCCATATAGCTGTTTTCTCCGAGAGTCACTTCCGTGACCGGGTCTAAGATTCGCTTGCCGTTTCCGTCACCTTCTCCGTAGTGGCGCTCGACATAGTTGACTTTGGCATTTTTTCCGATGAAAAAGCGGTGAATTCCGTCGTGCCGGGAATCCTGATTTCCGTCGTTATGGATCCCGCACCCGGCGACAATCAGAACATCGGCATCGTCTCCGACATAAAAATCATTATAGACGACTTCCGAAAGTCCGCTCATGCTGAGAACGACCGGAATGTGAACGCTCTCGTTCTTGGTCCCTTCCTTGATGCGGATATCGATTCCTTTCCCGTTTTCTTTCGGGATGATTTCAATGTTTTCCGTGCTGACGCGTCCGACGGCTTCTCCGTTTGCGCGGATGTTATAAGCGCCTGCCGGCGTTTCATGAAGCTCGGCTACTTCTTCCAGAAGCCGAAGCTGTATGGAATCTATGTTTTCTATCTTGGACATGATAACGACTCCTCTCTTTTCAGCATACTGCAAACATCCACCGCGGATGTAGTGCCGAGAAGTTTCGGCAGGATTTCGTCGCGGCTTCCGCGGTCGGTAATCTGTCCGTTTGCGAGTACGATAATTTCATCGGCAATATTCAGGATTCGCTCCTGATGGGAGATGATGAGAATGGACCCTTGTGTCAGGGTGCGCATCCGCTCAAAGACAGAAATCAGATTCTGGAAGCTCCAAAGATCGATTCCGGCCTCCGGTTCGTCGAAAATCGAGAGTTTCGTTTCACGCGCCAGAACGGTTGCGATTTCAATTCGCTTCAGTTCTCCGCCGGAAAGGCTGGCGTTGACCTCCCGGTTGATATAATCCTTCGCGCACAGCCCGACTTCCGAGAGATAGCCGCATGCCTGCGCAACGGTGAGATTCTTCTTGGCCGCGAGGCGGAGAAGATCGATTACATGAATTCCCTTAAAGCGTACCGGCTGCTGAAACGCATAACTGATGCCGAGATTCGCGCGGTCGGTGACGGATTTTTCGGTAATATCGTTTCCGTCCATCAGAATTTTGCCGCTTGTCGGCTTTTCAATTCCCGCGAGAAGTCGGGCAAGCGTGGATTTCCCGCTGCCGTTCGGGCCGGTGATAACGACAAATTTATGATTATCCACCGTCAGGTTCAGATCCTGGATAATTTTACGGCTGCCCTTTTCGCCGTGCACCTCAAATGATAAGTTTTGTATCTCCAGCATTTTGAGATTTCCTTCCTCTTTCTTGTAGTAAGTATCCGTCGAATGCTCCTGCGTCTGAAAAATTCCGCAAAAGAGCACGCACTTTTTTATTATACCATAAAAATCGCCTAAGAAAACGGAGAAAGTCCGAAGTTTTTATCTTTTTACTTTTTAACGGAAAGGAATCTTGCGGAATTGTCAGAATTATGATACAATTGCGGCAAAATCGATATGGAGCGAAAAGCGGGGGAGAAAGATGAAAACGATAAAAGAAGTATTTGGCACGGAAAAACCGATTATCGCGCTCCTGCACCTGCGTGCGCTTCCGGGAGATCCGGAGTACCCGCGCGGCGGGAGCATCGAAGATGTCATCGCGGAGGCATCGAAGGATTTGGAAGCGCTGCAGCACGGCGGTGTGGACGGGGTTCTGATCTCCAACGAATTCAGTCTTCCTTATCTGGATCATGTAGAGATGGTGACGCCGAGCGCGATGGCTTATGTGATCGGACGGATTCGGGGGGAAATCCGTATTCCGTTCGGGGTGCATGTAATCAGCG
>CAKVCR010000441.1 GCA_934725835.1 uncultured Odoribacter sp. | reverse complement strand
GTATACGCTTTCCCGTTCAATCCCAACGGCACATAGATAATCATTCAGCAGCCGTCCGGCAGGTCCGACAAAAGGTTCGCCGCTCAAATCTTCCTGCTCGCCAGGCCCTTCGCCAATAAACAAGACATCTGCCGGAACCGGCCCGACACCGAAAACCACATTCTTGCAGCCCTGACGCAGACCACAGCGCGTACAGGTAAGGCAGGCTATACGAAGGTTCTCAAGCTGATCCGACTCTGCCATCACAGCTCTTAAAAGTTAAAGTTATCGCGGCGGCTGGAACCACGCTTAAAGATCTTGTCGATATCATCAAACAGATCGTCCTTACTGTCGAAGTCCGCGACCGGCGAAGCTGTTTCCGCATCTGCTTTCGGCGCAGTTTCCGCTGCGTACTCTTCCTTATCGGAACCCGCCGCTTCGACATCCAGTGTCGGCTTATGGTCAAACTGCGTGGCAATAACCGTAATGCGGAATTCATCCTCCAGATTCTCATCAATCGAGGCGCCGAAAATAATATGTGCGCTTTCATGCGCGGCTTCCTTTACCATCGAAGCGGCCGTTTCGACTTCTTCGAGGGTCATATCCGGCGAACCGGTAATATTCAGGATCACGCCGCGCGCGCCCTTGATCGAAGTTTCCAACAGCGGGCTCTGGATTGCAATACGGGCAGCTTCTTCCGCCTTTTCGCGCCCGGAAGCCGCGCCGGTACCCATATGTGCATAACCGGCGTTTTTCATGATTGCAGTCACATCGGCAAAGTCAAGGTTGACAATGCCTTCCATTGTGATCAGCTCGGAAATACTCTGAATTGCCTGCTTTAAAACACTGTCGGCAATTTCAAATGCATTTTTAAAAGTGATCTTCTGCTCGCTGACCAGCTTCAGGCGTTCATTTGGAATCACGATCAGCGCATCAACCTTACCGCGCATCTCCTCGATACCTGCTTCCGCCTGCAGGCGGCGCTTGGAGCCTTCAAAATCAAACGGACGGGTTACAACCCCGATGGTAAGAATCTCGCGCTCACGGGCAACCTCCGCAACAACCGGCGCGGCACCGGTGCCCGTACCACCGCCCATACCGGCGGTAATGAATACCATATCGGTATCTTCCAAAAGCTTGGAAATCTCACTTCTGGTTTCCTCAGCAGCTTTTTTGCCTACTTCAGGGTTTGAACCGGCGCCAAATCCCTTGGTCAGCTTATCTCCAATCTGGAGCTTACGGGGCGCAGCCGAATGCATCAGCGCCTGCTTGTCCGTGTTGAGCGAAACAAACTCGACGCCGCGGATCCCGCTTTCGATCATACGGTTGACCGCATTGTTCCCGCCGCCGCCAACGCCAATAACTTTTATAGTAACAACATTATCCGTGCCGTTTTCAAATTCAAAGCCCATTTTCTTACCCCCAAGTAGAGATGCATATTATAAATCGATATTCTATGCTTAAAACTATTTTAACCTCATATTTCCGAGTAGTCAACAGAAATTTTTAGGATTTGTGACAAAAAGTGACAATTCCATTGAAATTTTCCGAAACTCTACCGAAGCGGTTGGAAACTGACACGTTCAATATTCGACACATCAATCGTTCCAGCAGCTTCCTCGCTGTTACGTTCGATTACCTCGGCCAGAAGCGCCAGCTTCATTTCAAGATCGGAGGTGTCGCCGAGCTGGACAGTAATACGGTTCTGATAAAGGAAGGAAATGGAATAAATACGTTGGAGATTGATACTGTCGATATTTTGAATCCAGTCCGAACCGACAATATAAGCAAGAACATTCTGCAGTGTTTCCAGCATTAGCGGATCAGAAAATACAAGCTGCTTCCCCGTTTCCAGTTCCACAGGCGCCGTACAGACAATTTCCGGAAGGTCATAAAGCGCACCTGCCACCGTGTATTCCAGAAGATAACCCTGATCGTCGATAATATAGGAGATCCCTCCGTCGACAATTTTCGCCGTCGGTATACGTTCTGTAACCTCGATATCCACCGTTGTCGGGTATTTCTGCCGGATTGATACCGATTCGATATAGGGCAGCGCATC
>CAKVCR010000440.1 GCA_934725835.1 uncultured Odoribacter sp. | reverse complement strand
CAATTGTAACTATGCACGATTGTTGGTATTATACTGGAGGATGTTTTCATTATACACAGGTAGGCTGTCTTAAATGGCAAGAACAATGTGGAAATTGTCCTAAAAAGAAGGTTGATACGCCAGCTTTTTTCATTGACAAATCAAGACAAATACTTGCCGATCGTAAACGATTGTTTGATGCCATTCCAAATCTTACAATTACAGGCGTATCTCAATGGATTTGTGAAGAGGCAAAAAAAGGAATCTTTAAGGATAAACGTATTATAGCTATAAAAAATGGTATTGACACCAATATCTTCAAGCCAACACACATCCAAGATATTGAACATTCTGAGTCATTAGAAAAATTAGTATATTCTTTAAAAGGTAATTATATAATAATGGGACTTGCTACGAAATGGCTTGATCCTATTAATCGTGACGCTTTCTGTTTTATACTTAGTCAAATGCAATTCGACGAGCGATTTCTTATTTTTGGATGTGATGATACCAAACTTTCATTACTCATGTCTCTTAATCTTAGACATGAACAGATGAAAAAAATAGTGACCTTTGGGTATACTACCAATCGCCAACAGTTAGCTGCTCTATATACCATAGCTGATGTCTTTATCAATTGTACACATGAAGAAAGTTTTTCACTCATAAATATTGAACCACAAGCATGTGGCACACCTGTAGTTACTTATTCAAATACAGGAGCTCAAGAAACAGTTGATAACAAATGTAGTTATGGAGTAGTAACAGGGGATTATGTCTCACTATGGGAGAAAGTACAAATCATTCGTCGAAATACTAAAAGACGATATAGTGAAGATTGTATACGATGGGTTAAAGATAATTTTGAAATGCAAGACAATTATCATAAGTATATTAATCTGTATACAAATGATAAAGATTACAATATTAAATATAAGCAATAAAATCATATTAATATATGAATCATAAGGTTGTTAAATATATAGCCTATTTTGATAAACAAGACTCTGATGTTGAAAGAAATTATGTAACATCAGCATCTAATAAAATTGAATATATAGCAAAAACTATTGCATCTAATAACGTAGATGTTGAAATAATATCCGTATCTGAAGTTACGGAACATAAATTCAAAGTATACCCGTTTGAGAAAAAACAAATTGCTGATGGTATAACATTGTCACTTCCATTATCTTGGGGTGGAAACAATTGGATTTTAAAAAAAATAAAAAAAATATGGCATCTAGCTATTCTGTTTTTTTATTTATTGTACAATTGTAATAAGAGAGATACAGTGATTACTTATCATTCTCTCGGCTATTTTGATGTTATTAGATGGGCAAAAAAAATATGCGGATTCAATCTTGTACTTGAAGTCGAAGAGATCTATTCAGATGTTTCTCCCATGTCGAATTATTGGAGAAATTTAGAGTTCAAAATGTTTGACATTGCAGATGCCTTCATTCTATCCAATGATCTTTTAGATGGCAAAATCAATAAATATCGCAAACCTTCAATAGTTATATATGGCACATATAAGGTAGAGCAGAAAATTGTTGAGAAATTCAACGATGGTAAGATTCATGCTATATATGCTGGAACTTTTGACGCAAACAAGGGAGGGGCACAAATTGCTATTCAGGCAGCAGAATACTTGCCTGAGAATTATCACATTCATATTTGTGGATTTGGCACAGAGCAAGATACAGAGAACATAAAAAGGATGATTAAATATGAACAAGAAAGTTCAAAAGCTACAATTACCTATGACGGACTCAAAAAAGGAACAGAGTTTATCGAATTCTTGCAAAGTTGTCATATAGGTTTAAGTACCCAAAAACCTGATGGAGAATATAACGATACCTCTTTTCCTTCTAAAGTACTTACATATATGTCAAATGGTTTAGCAGTAGTAACCATTCGCATTCCCGTTCTAGAGAAATCTGCGATTGCTGATGTCCTCACATTTTATGAAACACCAAACGGAAAGGCTCTTGCAGATGCTATTAAACATTGTAACTACCAGCAATCTTCAAGTGAATTGCTCAATAAATTAGACAGATCATTTAA
>CAKVCR010000439.1 GCA_934725835.1 uncultured Odoribacter sp. | reverse complement strand
ATCGAAGGCTGGGGACATACTGTTCCACAGGAAAATCCGGAAGAGTTTGCGGATACGTTGAAGAAGATGTTGGAAGATTTCAGTCTTTGAAATGGATAAAACAAAATTTATTAATATAATGATAATGAAACATGTAAAAGGATAGGAAGAAGACAGTCGTTAAGGCTGTCTTTTTTATAAGAAAGTGATGCAAAGGAGATTGTTGAATATGAGCGAAAAAGAATATGATTTGAAAGAATATAAGCAGAAAGAATTAAGAGATAATACAATTCTGAAAGATGTGAAGAATGCAAATGAAACGGGATGTAGAAGTAAATTTTCAGAAGAACAAATCCTATCGGCACAAAGAGAGGAAGGAAAGAAAGCAATGAATGAATTGTATTATGAAGGAGTATTCCCTTTAATAAATAATATTTTATTTATGGTGTATTATATCAGTTCACTAATCACGTTACCATTAATATATCTGAATGAGGGTCCAGCAAATAAAATCGTAATAATAATTGGAGGTATAACATTAATAATTATTTGGAGTGTTATAAGATTTATTGATAAATTCGTTCATAAGAAAAAATTTAGGAAAAAACAGTGGATGAAATGTTTGGAGAAGTTTTCTATTGATACATCAGTATTTACATACTTTTTAACTTCCATTGGATATATGCTTGTTATATTAAACAAAATATATTTTGGATATTTATATTTGCTTATGTGTTTCGTCTTTATCATTTCCGTATACTATGATATTGCAAGACCACTATTAAAATCTAAGTGTAGGCACACAGGGTAATGACGTTATATTAAAAATACATTCCTAACCTTTAAACATAACCAATTTTATCTATCCAATACTATATTTAAAATAACTGAAAAATGATCATCAATATTTGGCAGAATGCAAATGGATAAATCGTGTCGGAAAGAGTAACATTATAGAGAAAAGGAGGTGCCAGAATGAGAGGCAGTGAGATCGATATTACATGTTTAGACTTGATAAGGTTGGAAAAACCGAAAAAAAGATACGATGATATGATTATTTTTGTTACGGAGAAAGGTAGTTTGTGTCTAAATGGGAAATTACGGCAGGAAATGCAGAAAAGGGGTGGATATTCTAAGGTAAGTATTGTGGTAACACAGGACTCAAAAATAATAGGAATAAAGCAGGATGAAAATTCAGATTTTCAATTTCCTAAGAGTGGCATTGTACAACATCTACAAATATTATGTATGTTGAATAAACAAGGATATAATGTTCCGGCAAAATATATTGTAGAATGGAATGAACGTGGAAGCATGTGGGTAGGGGTACTGCAAGAAGTAGCAGAAGCTCCCAAAATTAAGAGGAAACAGAGAAGTGAGAAAAAGTATATCAGAGTATGAATATAGACAGGCTCAAAATTATATATATGATGCGTACTCAATGTGGGGAGAAAATTTGAATAAAGAAGAATGTATTGCCTCATGCTGGATTGCATATCTTGAAGGAAAGAAAGTCTATCAATATATTATTGGAAGCGAAGAGTATTGGGAAGGTATCTCTTTAAGGCTAAAAGAATGTTTAGTGAAAATAAGACATACTAGGAATGAAAGGATAAAACTAGAGAGCAACATGTCTTTAAACCACAGATATGAAGATGGTAAAGAAGAAATTATAACAATGCTTCCTGGGAAATTCGGAGATTTTGTAAATGGAATTGCGTTGTGGGATTATTCAAAAAACTTGGGAGAAATCAAATATGCCATTTTGAAATTAATGTATGCAGGGGAAGAAGACACTGACATTATAAATATTTTAAGATTGTCAGAACATGAGTATTATTTGTATAAAACTGAATTGCGTAGAGATTTTCAGAAATACATTAATCTTTAGAAATAAACTTATAAATTTGCATTGCAAAGCTTTATGTAATTCATTATGCTATTTTATGTAATGAGTTGAAATAATGTCTTGTGGCATGTGGGGTTTTACATTTATACATAAAGGAGGGTTACCAAATGCAAATTTACGTCAATGCAAAAGCCAGATGTGATGGCGATGGATCAAAGGAGCGGCCGT
>CAKVCR010000438.1 GCA_934725835.1 uncultured Odoribacter sp. | reverse complement strand
TCATAGGAATCATGGCAGTGATCCCGGCTTTTTCGGCGGAACCGGCGCTTGCGGCGGCAGCCGTACCGGAGATTATCGGAGAAGCGGGAATCCTGATTGACGGAAGGACCGGACAGGTGCTCTATACCAAAAATGAGAGAGCCCAGCTCGAGCCGGCCAGCACAACCAAGATGATTACCTGCCTCCTTGCATTGGAAAATCTGGAGCTGGACCATGTGATGACCATCGATGATGAGACGCCGTTCACAGAGGGAAGCCGGATTTATCTGCTGGAGGGGGAGCGGATTACCGTGGAGGATGTGCTCTACGCGCTGATGCTGGAATCCGCGAATGACGCGGCGGTCGCGCTTGCGAAGGAAATCGCGGGGAATACGGAGGACTTCGCGGTCATGATGAATAAAAGAGCCCGAGAATTGGGGGCGACCGATACGAATTTCCTGAACCCGAACGGTCTTCATCTGGACGGGCATGTTTCGACGGTATATGATCTTGCGATGATCGCCAAAGGCTGCATGGAAAATGAAATGTTCCGGACGCTTTGCGGCACCTATTATCACCATATTCCGGCAACCAATCGGCAGGAAGAGCGCCACATGTACAGCACCAACCGTCTGCTCTATGACGAAAAGACAAAAATTCCGGTGAACGGTGCTGCGATTCCGGCAAAATATGAGGGAGCAGTCGGAATCAAAACCGGATATACCTCCCATGCGGGAGGATGCCTTGTTGCGGGTGCGGAGAGAAACGGAACCTTTTTAATTGCCGCGGTGATGAAATCAACCGATCTCGGTCGTTTCGGAGACTGTGTGGCGATGCTGGATTACGGATTCGCCTCCTATCATACCGTGCAGGCAGCGGATGCGGCGGCGGACCTCGGCAAAGCGCAGGTACGGCGCGGCGCAGTGCGGGAAGTCGGAATTCATCTGAAAGATAACGCGTACGCAACGCTTCCGATTGAGGCGTCCGGGGCGGTTCTCCGGACGGAGCTCAAGCTTCCGGAAAAGCTGGAGGCGCCGATTGAGAAAAATCAGGAAGTCGGCACGCTGGAAGTCTATGAAGGATCGAATCTGGTATCTACCGTGCCGGTGCTGGCAAATCAGGCGGTCGGGGAAGGCACGCTTCTTTCGGCAATGGGAATCGAGAACAAAACGGCCTATGTGATTTATACGGTTTTGGGAATTCTCCTGTTCCTGATCGTTTCCGCAGTGGTGTCCTGCACCGTGCTGAAACGCAAAAAAGCCAAGCAGAGGAAGGCGCGCAGAGAACTGCGGGCGCTGGAAATCGCAAAGGCGCGCAGTGAACGCGAAAAGGATCTCGCGAAGCGAGACTGGTACTTTTGATGTTTGATATTGAAGAAAATCTGAAAAAACTCCCGGATTCCCCGGGAGTTTATATTCATAAGGACAAACTGGGGCAGGTGATCTACGTCGGGAAAGCGATTTCCCTGAAAAACCGGGTGCGCCAGTACTTTCGGCTGTCCAAAACAGCCGATCCGAAGGTGAGAGCGCTCGCGGCGAATATTGAGGAATTTGAATACATCACCTGCGCCACGGAGATGGAAGCGCTGATTTTGGAGTGCAGCCTGATTAAAAAATACACACCGAAGTATAATGTTCTGCTTCGGGATGACAAGACCTACCCGTATATCAAGGTGACGACCGGAGAGAAGTACCCGAGAGTTTTGAAGACGAGACGGGTGGAGCATGACGGAAGCAAGTATTTCGGACCGTACAGTGCCGCACGGGCCGTGAACGAGATTGTGGACCTGATCAATGACCTGTATACGCTGAAACGCTGTTCGGCAGTGCGCTTTCCGGAAAATGCGCGGCCGTGTCTGAATTACCACATCGGAAAATGCGGAGGAATCTGTATCGGAAAGGTGGACGCAGAAGAGTACCGGACCCGGATTGAGAGCGCGCTGGAATTCTTGTCCGGGCGGCAGCATTCCGTTCTGCGGATGCTGCGGGAAAAGATGGAAACGGCGGCGCAGGAACTGGATTTTGAAGCCGCAGCCGGGTATCGGGATCAGATTGCGGCGGTAGAGTCAAGTGCCGAGCT
>CAKVCR010000437.1 GCA_934725835.1 uncultured Odoribacter sp. | reverse complement strand
CTGCCGTACTTGGTTTGCAAGCATAAACTGCAATAAAAAAGCCATTGAGAAAAACAGACCCAACGTAAGAATCTTTTCTCGGATAAACATTTTAAAAAGAAAGAAATAACTTAATATTGTCATAACCCCGAGAGCTCCTATATACCCCGTTTGCGACCATGTGAAACACTTGTTCAGCCATCGATATCCCAATTCCACATCATAAGGATAACCATATTTCACTAAATAAAATATAGTCATATATCCCTTGTAATCATATCCTATATCATAGCGAATAGCCCAGAATATCACAACAAATGCAAATGTAAGCAACAATCCCAACGGACGATATCCTGACCGCTCTGTCCAATAAGCCAATCCACAAGCGATAATTATAAACACATTATAAATAAGCCCACTTTCAAAATCCATATACTCAGATTTTATTATACAACCATATTTTCTGAATTCATATCAACAAAAACTATTTGCTAAAATATTCGCTCTGCATTGATATATCTCCATGGTAAAGAAAGGGCAAAAATAGACAGATTTTGATACATACCCAAGCAAAGTTTTCTAATTTACCTTCCCAGAAATAACTTTTTCATCCATAAAAGCAAATTGACACAACAATATAACCTCCAAGTCAACAAAGTAAAAAGTATTTTATTATGCATGCCTATATGGTATTGACAGATATACTTGTTCGATTCCGGATAATAAGTCTGCCACATCTGATAATCACGCAAATCCGGTACAAAAACCAAATTCAATTTAGCGATAAACACCCGCTCATAAAACTCAAGACGATACTGTTCAAAAATTCCCTGCTCTTTCAAAAAAGATTCCATAAGCCTGCAGGCCGTCTGCATACACTTAAACTGCCTACTGCTGACAGCATGAACCAAAGAACCGGTATTATACTGTACATAATGATACAATCCCTCATCTACATAACCCACTTTTTTAGCGAAATAGTGCATCTTTATACAGATCACCAAATCTTCCCACATATTCACTCCCGATAACAACTGCAAGCCACACTGATTCAAAATCTCTTTTTTAACAAGTCTCCTCCACAAATGTCCACCAATAGAAGCATACAGCATTTTCTTTATACACTCCTCTTGAGGTATATCAAATGACTGGGAAATATAAACCCTATGGTCAGGATACTCTTCATAAAAATCACATCCTACCATATCTGCATCCATTTCTTGGGCTTTACGATGCATTTTTTCGTACATATCTTTTTCCACCCAATCATCGCTATCACACATTGCCACATATTCGCCTTTCGCTTCAACCATTCCTCTATAACGAGCCTCTGCCACCCCCCGATTGACCGGCTGACGGATGATATGTATACCCTCTGCTCTTTCCGGATAATCCTTTATTACACGTTCCAATATTTCCATGCTGGCATCAGGACTACAATCATCGACAAAAACATACTCTATATCCTCTATTGTTTGCTCCAATAATGAACGGATACAAGGTTCGATAAACTTTTCCACCTTATAAATCGGTACAATAACAGACACCTTAGGTCTCACCTTCATATCAAAACATTTTTAAAAACCGTTGAAGAAAACGTCGCATACTTTTATCAAAACAACAAAGCAGCAATAATTCAAAAACAAAAAACATTCCAGCAGTCACGACTGCTGCAACTCCCCAATCCAGCCATTTTTCCACCTCTATATACGGTCGCGCCCAATCTACACACACCCAAGAAACCACTCCGGTAAACAAACAACGACAATAAACACCTAAGTATTTAGTAATCGACATTTTAATCCCGTCACGAAACAAAAAATAGGGTTTCCATATAAAAATGATTAAAATCAAACTAAGTAAAACCCCACTCAAAATACCATGCAAACCATAATAATAACCCAAAAGAACAGACATTCCAACATTTAATCCCGCTTCAGTAAGTGTCGCCCACACATCTTGAAACAATCCGTAAGCATTGATGAATACATCTACCACCGTTCTCATCAGATTAACATACATAATTGCTATCAACAGCAACAAAGTAACATTATCCAGCAAATATTGTTCTCCCACCCATA
>CAKVCR010000436.1 GCA_934725835.1 uncultured Odoribacter sp. | reverse complement strand
GGAAAAGAGCGAACGCATGGCAGGAAAAAAACAGAAACATAAGCGTAAATGGTACAAGCCGGGGCTGAAGAAGTCCACTCCCAAGCGCGAAAAAATAAGAGAGAAAAACGATCGCGCGGGTGCGGAAACAGACGCATGGGAGTCGGAGCGTATCCATAAGAAAAAGGCTCGGCGAAAACGCAATCTGGTACGTGCCGGGAAAGGGATGATTATAGTCGGAGTGCTTCATAAATATAAAAAAGGCTTCGGCTTTTTAGAGATGACGGAGGAACGGGAGCGTTATTTTGCGGATGGAGACGAACGGGATGTGTTTGTCGCGGCCCCGGATATTAACGGAGCGATGGACGGAGATACGGTAGAGGCGGTGTTGCTGCCGCGGCATTTGTGGCGCCGAAACCGGCCGGAAGCGCGCGTTACAAAGGTGAAAGTGCGGAGCATGACAGAAGCGGTCGGCATTTTTCACCAGCAGAAAGGCTTTGGCTTTGTAACGGCGGAAGGCTCGAAGAAAGGCGAGGAAGTCCTTGTTTTCCCGAAGAATTACGGCGGTGCTGAGGATGGAGATTTTGTTGCCTGCAGAATCATCAAATATCCAATCAAAAAACGGGGTGTCGAAGGAAAGATTGAAGAGATTATAGCCCGACGCGGCGAACCCGGGGCGGATATACGGATGCTCATCCGTGCGTACGGGTATCAGGAAACCTTCCCGCCCGCGGCCATGCGGCAGGCGGCCCAAATTGAAGAGGAGGGAGTTTGTGTCGCGAAATCCAGAAGAGATCTTCGGAATCGAACAATTATTACCATCGATGGGGAGGATTCCAAAGATTTTGATGACGCGGTTTCCATCGGGATGCTGGAAAACGGAAATTATCTTTTGGGCGTTCATATTGCGGATGTCAGCGAGTATGTTACCGAGGACAGTGCGCTGGATCAGGAAGCGCTCCGGCGGGGGACCAGTATTTATCTGATCGATCAGGTGGTGCCGATGCTGCCGGAACCGCTTTCCAATAATATCTGCAGTCTGCGCCCGAAAGAAGACCGGCTGACTTTGTCGGTTGATATGGAAATTACAGCGCAGGGCGAGATTGTAAACCATGAGATTTACGAAAGTGTGATTTGCTCTTCCGAAAGAATGGTTTATGACGATGTTTCGGACATGATTGAAAAGCGGGATCCGGAACTGATTCAGCGATATCGCCGGATTGATCCGGATCTTATGCAGATGGCGAAGCTTGCGGAAATTTTATCGGAGCGCAAAAAAGAACGCGGAGGTTTGGATTTCGCTTTCGATGAGGCGAAGATCCGTCTGGATGACAGCGGAAATCCGGTGAGCGTTGAAATCGCGCCGCGCAGAACCGCCAACCGAATGATTGAAGAATTTATGCTGGCGGCGAATGAAACCGTAGCAAGGCATTTCGCATTTCTGCAAGTTCCCTTTTTATATCGAGTGCATGAAAAGCCGGATGCGGCAAAGCTGGCAGAACTCCGCACTTTTCTGAGGACCTTCGGCATTTCACTGAGCGTCAATGCGGATCGTGTCCGTCCGAAGGCGCTGGCAAATATTCTGGAAGAAATAAAAGGAACATCCTATGAGAATGTGGTCAGTACGGTTCTTTTGCGATCGATGCAGAAAGCGGTCTATGATACGGAGTGCCGGGGACATTTCGGCCTGTCATTGAAGTATTACTGCCATTTCACCTCACCGATTCGTCGTTATCCGGATTTGATGATCCATCGGATTATCAAGGAAACGATGCGTAATTTTCCGGGAAAGGAACGGATTCAAAAACTGACGCAGAAGGCAGAGAAAGCGGCGGCGCTTTCTTCGGAAAATGAGCGGAAGGCCGTGGAACTGGAACGCGATGTCGAAAAGTTGAAAAAGGCAGAGTATCTCGCGCGTCACATCGGAGAGGAATTTGACGGAATTATCAGCGGTGTGACCGGGTATGGCCTTTATGTTCAGCTGGAGAATACGATTGAAGGGCTGGTGCGTATCGAAACCATTCAAGAGGATTCTTATGATTATGAGCCGGAAAAGTATCGGTTGATTGGCAGGAGAAGCGGAAATTGTTATACTT
>CAKVCR010000435.1 GCA_934725835.1 uncultured Odoribacter sp. | reverse complement strand
GCATGTTCCCCTGCCCATGAGGTGAACCAAGCATAATCCATCTCATTATTCTTAAAAAACGGGATGGTAGTCTTGGTTGACTTTATATCTTTCGTCAAAATTTGTTGTTTGGTTTCATTAGCAAATCCTTCATCTACGATACTGGTTGCTACACCTACTTCTGTCGGCTTTGCCATTTCGCGAATAACAACATCATCACTCGCATAAAGTGTCAAACCGACAATTAATCCCAATCCAACCTGACCAATTACTTTAAAACGCCCCTTCAATCCCTCTTTGTGTTTACGAAACACCTTAATATAATCGTCAGCAAAGCCTATCAGTCCTAACCAAATTGTTGATATAATCATTAGTTGGATATAAATATTATCCAAACGGGCAAACAAAATTACTGGAATCAATATAGCCAGTAAAATAATAATTCCTCCCATCGTCGGCGTACCTCTTTTTTCCATCTGTCCCTCCAACCCTAAGTCTCGGATTTCTTCTCCTATTTGTTGTTTTTGCAAGATTTTGATAACTCGCTTTCCTATCACGGTTGCAATAACCAGAGACAATATAATGGCACATCCCGAACGAAAGGTAATATATTGAAAGATACCTGCTCCAGGCACATTCAAGCCTTCCAAATACTGAAATAAATGGTATAACATAAGCTAGTACTATATATTATTACAAATGGTTGAATACGTCATGAACCACTTCCTTATCATCAAAATGATATTTCACTCCGCTAATTTCCTGATAATTCTCGTGACCTTTACCTGCGATTAATACGATATCTCCCGGCTTCGCAAATCTAATTGCATAATTAATTGCAGCACGACGGTCTATAATGTCATTGACTCGATTTTTATCTTCAATTTTAATACCAGTCTGCATATCACGTATAATACTTTCAGGATCTTCACTTCTAGGATTATCAGAAGTCAACACTACATGGTCACTATAACGGCAAGCTACTTCAGCCATTTCTGGACGTTTTGTTTTATCTCTATCACCTCCGGCTCCAACTACAGTAATAACTATATTTCCTTTTTTTACCAACCCCCTAATGGTTGACAAGACATTTTCCAATGCATCTGGAGTATGAGCATAATCTACAACAACCATAACACCATTAGCAGCCAACAAGGTTTCAAAGCGACCGGAAACGGGGACCAACATACTAATATATCTTATTACATCTTCTTTGGCAAATCCTAACAAACAAGATGCAGCATAAACTGCCAAAATGTTATAAGCGTTAAAATCACCTGTGAATTTAGTCCACACTTCTACACCATCCAATTTCAACAACATTCCATCCAAATGCTTCTCGATAATCTTGCAATTGAAATCTGCTAAACTGCGACATGAGTATACAAATTTATGAGCTATCGTATTCTGCAACATAACTGTCCCATTTTTATCATCTCCATTTGTCAAAGCAAAGGCATACATAGGAAGTTGGTCAAAAAAACCTTTTTTCGCTTCAATATAAGCTCTAAATGTTTTATGATAATCCAAATGGTCGTGAGTAATATTTGAAAAAATGCCACCATCAAAAGCCAGACCGGCAATACGTTTTTGATGAATGGAATGTGAACTTACCTCCATAAAACAATATGAGCATCCTGCCTCTACCATCTGATGCATATATTCGTTAATAGCCAAAGCATCCGGAGTTGTATGCGTTGATGCTATTTTTTCATCTCCTATGTAATTACAAACAGTTGACAGCAAACCTGCTTTATACCCGGCCAAACGTGCCATTTCATAAAGCAACGTCGCTGTCGTCGTTTTCCCATTTGTTCCTGTGACCCCAACCAATCTCATATTAAAAGAGGGGCGATCATAGTAATTAGAAGCAATATACCCTAAAGCCTCAGACGAATCTTCAACGGCAATATAGGTTACTCCATCCACCATCACTTCTGGAAATTTTTCACATACCACAGCGCAACAGCCTGCTTCAATAGCCTTGTTGATAAACGCATGACCATCTACATTAACACCACGCTGAGCAACAAACAAATCTCCTTGTCTAATATTTCTAGAATCAAAATGAACACGGGAAATCTCTTTATTCATATC
>CAKVCR010000434.1 GCA_934725835.1 uncultured Odoribacter sp. | reverse complement strand
TGTTGATTTTTCTGTTGCCCCGGCAGTATAAGGCGGAGTGTATGATGCAGTGGAGGCTGCCCGAAGGTTCGCAGCAGCTTTCGCCCTCGCTCTATCCGGATTTGTTTAACAGCGATGCTTTCCGGCAGCAGCTGATACACAGACCGCTTTATGTGGATGAGACCGGTGATACGGTTACCTATTTTACAGCCCTTGTAGGCAGCAAGCCGGTAGCGGTAACCCATGGCGACTCTGACGTGGCAACTCTCTCGACAGAGGAGCGGATGTGCATCGGCTGTGTGGGCAGTGAGGTGTCGGTAGCCTTGAATATACCCGACCGTTTAGTGACTGTGTCTGCTACGTCGCGCAATCCGAAGATGGCAGCCCTGCTGGCGGATCAGGCGCGGCAGTTGATGCAGCACTCTGTCTGTGAGGAGGGTGGCAAGATGTGTCGCAAAGCGTTTGCGGTTATTGAGAAACGCTACCATAAGATGAAGGAAGAACTCCGGCTTCGCCGTCAGCAGCTGGTGGAATCGCTGGAGCATGCAGCTACTCTTTCCGCTGTCCGTCGGGAGGTGGAGAGAAAGATACTGATGGAGGATTACGACCTTTTCTATACGCTCTATTCCGATTGTGTATGCGAATACGAGGAGATGCGTGCCAAACTTCAGGAGGGCAATCCCGTGCTGACGGTTGTGAGACCGGTTGTCGAGCCGGCGGCGCCCTATAAACCGAGGCCGCGTATGCTGGTGTTGGCATCGCTGTTTATCGGCTTCCTCTTGGGATGTGGCCATATCCTGCTGAAACAGAAATAAAGAAAACGCCTCCAAACGGAGGCGTTTCGCTTATTATTCAAGGTAAAGGGTCGGGGAGGTACGTTTCTTCGAGCGGCTCACGGCAAAGACGTAAACGTGGGTTGTATCCAGGTTCCAGCCTTCCGGTAGGACAAACTCGGTGGAGCCGCCCTTGGCACGGGTACCTATTTTATGCAGTCTGGATGCCTGTGCAGTCTCGCAGTAAAGACCTGCATAGATGTTGTCGTCTCCGGCGCTTAATCCGTCGGCACTCTGCGGGTTGCCGGTGAATTTGATACTGTTGCCTGCCTTCTCCATGCTTATGTTCGGCGTCTGTAGCACACCGTCGGACACCACCAGCTTCTTCCTCTCGGGAGTAGCCCGGAATTGGTCGTCCACCTCCACATTCATCACATTCAACTTTGTGAACATGTTGTAGACAGACAGTCTGATTGGTCTATTGCAGAATCCGGCGATGATAATCGGTGCGAATCGTCTTGAAAGCTCGATAACGACCTTCATGCGGGCACGCTGGAACAGCTGGTCGGCAGTTCGCGGGTTTTTCACCTTGGCAGGGCGGGTACGGATGATACCGTCCGGTCCTTTTTTATAAAGCACAGTGTTAGACAATTTGTTACGCAAAGAATCGAAAATAGCAGAATGATATATAGCCATAATTTTTAAGATTTTAAAATAAAACAAACAGATAACTTAAAAAGAATTGGAGCTATGATAAGGCTTCCTGCTGCGTGCTCCCGGACGGGAGACTGTTGATACAATGGTGGTGATTTCTGTCATTGTCTGGTGCAAAGATATAATCAAAAATATGTGATTTCCAAATTTTTCAGCAATTATTTTTCATTTTTTTTCGTTTTTCATTTGGTAAAAACACGAAACATTACTACCCTTATGGCGACTTGGAATATGAAGCTCAAAAATTTACTAATAATCATCGATATGCACAACCATTTATACATGTTTTTTATCAATTTAATTCCGCCAACGGGTTAACTATATTAAATTAATTTCTAATAAAGAGCTGTCATCGAACATGTTCTTTGCGGAAATAATGAAATTCTGTCCAGCCAATTCTGCGAAATCCACATATTGATAACAACCATCGGAACAGATGTATATTCTGTCGGTTTGTTCCAACTTTTCTTGCTTAATTGGAACTTTGTCCCGGTATCCTTTACCATTGACACATCGTGTCAAAAACGTGCCTTCTACATCGGTTACAATATGGTCTGTGCTCAACAGTATCAGTTCTCCGTTACAGACCTTATACAACCTCACATTGCCTTGCCAAGCGAAATACAA
>CAKVCR010000433.1 GCA_934725835.1 uncultured Odoribacter sp. | reverse complement strand
CCTTATTGAACAATATTTGAACGAATACCTCAAACCGATCGCTGAAGAAAAAAGAAAAAGGATAGAACATTACATTTCCGTTGAAGCTCCGCAATATAGACATCTTTTGAAATACAAGTCAGACAATCTTGAAGCCATTAAGCCCGGCATTACTGATGATGCATTGGATGTCACGTTATATAAAATGGATAGGGATTTTTCTTTGGAAACTAAAAAAGAGGGACAACAACTAGTCGAAGACTTAAAGAATGATGTTACTCAAACCGAGGAATACAAAAGAAGATTTGAAGAACATGTTGCAAAGATAAGCGATGAAAACAAAGCAATTCTTGCTAAATATGTTGCTCGTAGAAAGTCTATTATCGATTTGTTTGAAGCAGGCATGCGCAAACAAGATGATGGCAAATATGCAAAGGAAGAATATATGCATAATCTAATATATCCAATGCGGACAACATCTGATGATATTAATTACGAACAGCACAATTTGTGGTTGGTTGATGAACGATTAGCATACTTCTTTTACGCTGCGTCCGACATACCATTTAATAACGATAGGAAAGAAGATCGTCCGGATTTAATGTTGCTTGACAATAGCATAGCATTACTAGAATCTCAAAATGACGGAACAGCTTATGACACCATTGTTCTCTTTGAATTAAAAAAGCCAATGCGTAACGATTTAACTACCAACAATCCAGTTGACCAAATTATTGGCTATATGGAAAAAATTCAATCCAATAAGGTCACCGATAGAAATGGGCGCATTATTAGAACGGACGAACACACAAAATTCTACTTATATGTTGTTTGCGATGCGATAGAAAACTATAGGAATTCATTGAAATTACGTGGCGGTTTCAGCGAGACTATTGATGGTCTTGGAATGTTTCGTATGCTTAACAATCAATATATAGAAGTTCTTACATACGACAAAATTATCAATGATGCAAAAAAACGAAATAAAATACTCTTTGATAAACTGGGGATATAGGAGAAAAAGCAATGGCTAATAAACTTGAACTGACTTGGGTCGGAAAGGAAAATGAAATAAAGGTTGAACCGAGAATTTTCATTGAGAGCCCGGCTCTTAGCAATATGTCTCATAAAACGGCTGGGCAAGCCTCCATTTTTGACGCAGAAAATGCAGACGGCTTTGATAATATGCTTATTCATGGTGACAATCTTCTTGCATTAAAAGCATTGGAAAGTAAATTTGCGGGGCAGGTTAAGTGTATTTATATAGATCCCCCGTATAATACAGGATCAGCCTTTGAACATTACGATGATAATCTTGAACATAGTATTTGGTTAAATTTAATGCGAGCTCGGTTAATCATACTACGAAATTTATTGAGAGAAGATGGATTATTGTGGATAAGTATTGATGATGATGAGCAAGCATATCTGAAAGTACTGTGTGATGAACTGTTTGGGAGGAACAATTTTGTCACCACTGTACTTTGGCAGAAAATACATAGTATAAAAAATGATGCCAAGTACTTATCAGAAAATCATGATTATATTCTTATTTATGCAAAAGATAAGGAAAAAATATCATTTAACTTATTACCAAGAACAGAAGAAATGAATTCTCGATATTCGAATCCCGATAACGATTATCGTGGCCCATGGCAATCTGGAGATTTGGTTGCAAATGAAGAACGAGCCAACGGACACTATATTGTTGTTTCACCAATAACAGGAAAACAATTTGATGTCCCTTCTGGTAAACATTGGGTTTATAGCCAAGAAAATATGGAGGCTATGATAAAAGACAATAGGTTATACTTTGGTAAGGATGGAAATGCATTTCCCAGAAAAAAAAGATTTTTATCGGAAGTTCTGCAAGGAAGGAAAGGAGACACTTGGTGGACAAGTGAAGATGTTGGACACAATCAAGAAGCAAAACGAGAAATTATAAAACTATTTGGTAGAAATAAACCTTTTGCTACACCGAAACCTGAAAGATTAATAGAGCGTATTCTTTTTCTGTCAACCAAGCCTGAAGATCTTATTCTCGATTCTTTTCTTGGTTCAGGCACAACTGCGGCAGTTGCGCAGAAAATGGGAAGACATTGGATCGGTATTGAAA
>CAKVCR010000432.1 GCA_934725835.1 uncultured Odoribacter sp. | reverse complement strand
CTTTAGCACATTTGCCGCAACCGATACAAGCAGCCTTGCATGCTTTGCGGGCAATGGCTCCTTTGTCTTTATTTACGCAGCAGACGAAGACTCGCCGGTCTTTCATTCCCTTGTTGCGCAATTCAATGATATTGCGTGGACATGCTTTGACACAAGCTCCGCAGGCAACGCATTTCTCGTTGTCTACCATTGGCAATAAAGTGTCCGGATTCATGTGTATGGCATCGAAAGGACACGCTTTGACACAATCTCCACAACCTAGACAGCCGTATCCGCAGGCAGTCTCTCCGACATATAGCGAATGCTCAATGGCGCAAGTCCGCGCTCCGTCATACTGGTTTGTACGGGGGCGGTTTTCACAATTGCCGTTACATTTGACCACTGCAATTTTAGGAGCTTGAGCGCTGACTTCCCGACCGAGAGCCTCTGCAATTTTGTTCATGGTTGCAGAGCCGCCTACCGGGCACATGATTCCGTCCATCGAATCGGATTTCACGGCAGCTTCTGCCAGTCCCCGACACCCCGGATAACCACAACCTCCACAGTTTGCGCCCGGTAACAGACCTTCTACAATGTCTATACGCGGATCTTCCTCCACTTTGAATTTTTGTGCAACAAAGTAAAGTATCACTGCCGATACAATACCGATAGCACACAATGAAATGATGGTAATAACAATAGTACTCATTATTTAGTAGTTAATAGTTGCCGTTTTGTCAATTGTGAATTTTATCTTTTTACTGATTTTGTTTTTCAAGAGGTATAGAGCAAAAAAATACAGCATAAGCAAAAACAGACTGGAGATTGCAGCTGTAAGCTCGCTGTATTCGGATTTTTCTACAAACAGTATGGTTGTAATAATCAGGATTGAAGGAAATATATAGGCTAACAGGACAGAGTAAAAGGCATTGTGCAGGCTGGCTGTAACAGTCACTTTTTCTCCTACTGCAAAATTGCCTTCGGGACGTTGGACTACGATGATTTTCTGTTTCGCATCAGACATCCCGCATGCCCCCTTGGCATGGCATCCCGAACAGGCCGAAAGACTGACAATCATCACTTCCATGGTTTGTTCTGAGATGCTTTTTATAATTCCCTCGTGTTGTATTTTTTCTGTATCTGCCATACGATTCCATAAAAGACACTCGCAAAGTTAATATTTAAAGAGAAAAAGCAAAGAGTAATATGTTAAAATATAAGAAACATTTCAGACAACGCAATAATAGGGATAAAAATATAGCCGGACTGTTGTCCGGCTACGTTTCGCATTTATTTTTTTCTCATGAAAATCTGGATAGGAACACCTGTGAAAGTCCAGTTTTCACGAATCTTGTTTTCCAGAAATCGTTTGTAAGGCTCCTTGACATACTGTGGCAGGTTGCAATAAAAAGCAAACGACGGGGAATGGGTAGGCAACTGTGTTGCATATTTGATTCGGACATATTTGCCTTTGGTGCTGGGTGGCGGATAATTCTCGATAGCCTCCAGCATGATGCGGTTGAATTCTGAAGTTTTCAGCTTCTGTTGACGGTTTTCATAGGCCCGAAGTGCCGCTTCCAATGCCTTTAACAGACGTTGTTTAGTCAGGGCAGAGGCAAAAATGATTTCAACATCTTTGAATGGAGCAATCTTGCTGCGCAAATTCTTCTCGTATTCAATCAGGGTCTTGTTGTCTTTTTCAATTAAATCCCATTTATTTACAACGATAACCACCCCTTTCCTATTGCGTTCAATCAGATGGAAAATGTTCAAATCCTGCGCCTCCATGCCGCGAGTGGCATCAATCAGCAGCATACATACATCCGATTCCTCAATGGCTCGGATAGAACGCATGACTGAGTAGAACTCGACATCTTCATTGACTTTGGCTTTTTTGCGCACACCGGCGGTATCCACGAGGATAAAATCGTGGCCGAATTGAGTGTAGTGGGTATGTAGGGTATCTCGGGTAGTGCCTGCAATATCCGTTACAATGTTCCGTTCTTCGCCAATCAGTGCATTGATGGTGGAAGATTTTCCTACGTTCGGGCGTCCGACGATTGTGATGCGGGGCAGATGGTCCGTATCTTCTACCGTATCTTCTTTAAAATGTTTGACTACCTCGTCCAGTAA